>JBAXAW010000035.1:0-16997 GCA_037142305.1 Actinomycetota bacterium | reverse complement strand
AATCTTTGTTGAGCGTTGGCGATGCCATGGGTTAACGAGTAATCCATGAAGCCGCCATTGCGACTGCTCGCACCTGAGCCAATCTCGTGCGCGTCAATAAGAACGACATCGCGCTTTGCGTCTCGCTGTTTGGCGATGATTGCTGTCCATAGGCCGGTGAAACCGCCACCGACCACGCACAGATCGCAGTCTTCGTTGTGTACTGCAGTTGGGTTCGAGTCGGGCTCGTCAACGTCGTCTAACCAATAAGGAAACGTGTCCGCATCGGCTATCGCATCAAGGTAACGCTTACTCGACCGCGGCGGGTTTGCCGATCGGTCCATTTGGTCTCACCACCTAACGTCGCCCAGTCTATGAGATACCCAATAGCTGGTGCGCTAATCTAATCACTCATGGATCTTGCGATTAGCGGACGTACGGCTGCAGTAGCTGGTGGCTCTGCCGGTCTTGGTTTCGCAACTGCTCAGGCACTTGCAAATGACGGAGTGCGAGTTGCTATTTGTGGTCGTGATGCCAAGCGCGTAACTGATGCCGCCACAAAAATTGGTAACTCGTGCATCGGAATTGTTGGTGATGTTTCAAGTGTCGCTGGTGGCGAAACATTTATTCGCAATGCAACTGCTGCGCTCGGCCATCTTGACATTGTCGTTTTAAATGGTGGTGGGCCACCAGCAGGAAACTTCGCTAGTACGAGTGTCGAGAGTTATGAAACTGCAGTTCAAAATGGTTTGATGTCGATGATCGCGATGACGAAACTTGTTGTTCCTGAAATGCAATCGCGTAAGTGGGGCAGAGTTGTGGCTATAACTTCTATCGCTGTGCGCCAGCCAATCGCTAATTTAATTCTGTCAAATACGATGCGTGCAGGACTTACCGGCTTTCTAAAGACTGTTGCCCGTGAAGTTGCTGGTGACTGTGTAACAATAAATACTGTGCAACCAGGAACTCACGCCACAGACCGAATCACACAGTTATATGGCGCAGTACCTGACGCTAAAGCGCTAGATATTCCGGCTGGGGTTGTCGGTGACCCTAAAGACTTTGGTGATGTTGTCGCATTTTTGTGCAGTGAGTCGGCGAAGTTTATTACTGGCGCAAACCTGCAAGTTGATGGCGGTCAGTACTCGGGTTTAATCTGATGTTGCAACATGTCGTGGCGATCACATGGAACGATCAAGTGCCAGAAAATTATGCTGAGGTTGTTACAAAAGTTCTAAAAGATATGGTCTCAAAAATACCGTCAGTCCGTGATTATCGCTGCGGCCCCGATTTAGGTGTTTCATCCCCGACTAACGCTAACTATTTGATCGCTGCAACTTTTGATGATGTTGCAGGTTGGCGTGCTTACGACGAAGACCCATTGCATAATGAGATTCGCGCAAAATACTTCAAACCGTATATTGCCAGTCGCGCCGCGTCACAAATTAGTTACTAGTTACTAGTTACTAATTGCTGAGAATTCAGTCTCGACAATTTTTCTTTGCTCGTAGCGGGTTGCAATATAACTTACAGCGCCGACATAGAGCCAGCCCAGCAAAATATCAGTGACGTAATGCTCACCAAAATATACGAGAGCGAATGCCATCGATGCAGGCAGCGCTAACGAGACAACTCGCCACGGTGTTGACATCCATTTAAAAAAGAAAACCACCACCAATAGCGAAAATGCTGCATGTAGAGATGGCAACGCGGCCACTGGGTTCGTAATTTCTTTGCCGCGGTCAAAAACTTTTGAGACGGTTGAAAGCCCCATGCTGCGCCAACCGCGGGCAGTGATTCGAGCGATATGGGCGATGTACCCGTCATGTGCAGCCATCCATGGTGGTGCAACAGGAAACAAAATATAAGTTGCCACGCCCGAGCCAAGTAATAATGCAAACCTGCGCATATAGCGAGACCACTCGTTTCGATTTCGAAGCCACAAGATGACCGCAATTGCAACCGGAAACACAAAGTGGGTCATATAAACAACTGCGAGTGGAAATTCATACCACGAAACTTTGCGTGAAACATTGAAGTGATTTTGCACCCAAACATTCGGATCGTTGCCGAAAAATAAAAATCGATCGATGTCTCGGATTGCAGTCAGATGAACTCGGGTGCCAAGTTGATCGGCGATGCCTCTGCTGTATTCGTATGCAAAAAGCAGGGCAACTAAAATCGCCCAGTCGCGAACCATCGCCCGTTGTTCTCGCAACGGTTTGCCGAAGTTTCCGCAAACGAGTGCACCCAATAGCCACGACACGACCGCAATGCGGTCAACTGGTAGCCCAAAATGTTTAGCCGACCACCCAAAGATTACTAAGTAGACAAAAACTAGTGCTGGTCTAAAACGAGTAAGACGAATATCTTTTATTTTGAAGCAGCCTCGAGAGCGCGGCGAACGAGAACCGATGCCAGGTGCTTGCGATATTCAGTTGATGCGTTGAGATCGCTCTGCGGCTCAGCCTCGTTAGATGCCATTGCTGCCGCATCACTAATTGAAGCACCTTTGGCAATTGCGGTGGCAACACTGGTTGCCAAGATTGGCGTTGAACCCATGTTTACGAGTGCGACCCCAGCCTCACCTTTGCGGCGCCATGCGGCAACTCCGACGATTGCCCAGTCTTGGGCTCGACGGTTGAACTTCTGAAAGCTCCAACCGGCGCCTTGCATTTTCGGCACTCGAATTTCGATCAGCATCTCGTCGGCTGCCAAGTCACTTTCAAGAAAGCCTTTATAAAAGTTCGCTGCAGCTATTTCGCGCTGACCATTTGGTCCTTGCACAACATATGTTGCACCGAGCGCAAGTGTTGTTGCTGGCAAATCACTTGCAGGGTCTGCGTGAGCGATTGAACCGCCGATCGTGCCACGATGACGTACTTGCGCATCGCCGACATGGCCAGCCGCATGGCTAAGCAACGGTGCGTGCTCGTGCAGTACTTTTGATGTTTCAACATCCATGTGTCGCGTTAGCGCACCAATGGCGATGTGGTTGCCCGCATCTTTGATGTACGAAAGATCTTTAACACGACCAATGTCAATCAACATCGCCGGTTGTGCAAGACGAAGTTTCATCAACGGCAACAAACTGTGACCACCTGCCAGAAACTTGGCATCACTGCCGTATTGACTGACTAGCGAAATTGCTTCGGCGGCAGATGATGCCCGCTTGTAATCAAATGCTGCAGGAATCATTTCTTACCTCCACGAGTTGCTTCGTTAATTGTTTTCCATACTGTTTGTGGTGACGCCGGCATCGCCATAGTGGTGACACCGAGGCTTGAAAGCGCATCAATAATTGCGGTCATCACCGTTGGTGCTGCGCCGATCGTGCCCGCCTCGCCAATACCTTTAACGCCAAGTTGATTTGTTGGTGATGGCGTGATCGTGTGAGCAGTCGTGATCGACGGCACATCACATGCAGCCGGCACGAGATATTCGGCGAGGTTTGACGACTTCAAGTTGCCATCGCTGTCATAAACGGCTTCTTCGAACAATGCCTGGGCGATGCCTTGCACCACACCACCATGTACTTGACCTTCGACAATCAGCGGATTGATTTGATTTCCACAGTCATCTACCGCGATATATTTCAAGATTTTCACCGCACCTGTTTCTGTGTCGACTTCAACTACGCACATGTGCGTGCCAAATGGCCACGAGAAGTTTGGTGGGTCATATGAAACTTGCGCTTCAAGGTTTGGTTCGCAACCGTCTGGCAGATTGTGTGCAGTGAACGCACCGAACGCAATTGCCGCAAGCGGTAATGCACGGTCTGGTGAGCCCTTGACGCTGAAGGTGCCATTTTCGAACTGCAAGTCTTCGGCTGCGCACTCAAGTTGGTGGGCTGCAATCAATTTCGCTTTTTCAATCACCTTGTCGCAGGCGAGTGCAATCGCAACGCCACCCACAGGCAAACTTCGTGAGCCATAGGTATCAAGACCCAGTGCAGAAATCGCCGTGTCGCTGTGCAAGACATCAACATCTTCGGGTGCCACACCAAGTTTCTCGGCAGCAATCATTGCCCAAGAAGTTTCATGTCCTTGACCGTGTGGTGAAGTGCCGGTGATGACTTGAACTTTGTTGGTTGGCAACACGCGCACCGTTGCGGCTTCCCAACCGCCCGCGCTGTAGTTAAGCGAAGCCAACACGCGCGACGGCGCGAGACCGCACATTTCAAAATATGAGCTCATGCCGACGCCAAGCAGTTTCGTCGCGCCAGGCACATTTTGTTTTTTCTGTTGCGCACGAACACCAGCCAGGTCGGTCATCTTGGCGGCTTTTTCGGCTGCCAGCAGGTGATCACCCGAGTCATATGTCAGACCACTAAATGCCGTATATGGAAACTGCTCTTTTTTGATGTAGTTGCGCTTGCGCAATTCGAACGAGTCAATTTTCATTTCACGAGCCAGTGCTTCAATCCCCATTTCGATTGCATATGTCGCCTCTGGTCGACCAGCACCACGATATGCATCCGTCGGGGTCAAGTTTGTAAATACCGATGTGCAACTAAAGTCGTATGCCTTCGGAATGTCATAGACGCCTGCATATAAAAACGCCCCAAGAATCGGCACGCCTGGTGTGACGAGTTGCAAATACGCACCCATATCGCCGATGATTCGCACGCGAACCGCGGTAATTTTGCCGTTCTCATCGGCGGCCAATTCGACATGTTGAATTTGTCCGCGACCTTGAATCGTTGCCTGCGTATTTTCGGTACGCTCTTCAACCCAACGCACTGGTGTGTTGTGTTTGCGGGCGAGCGCCATGCACAAGAGTTCTTCTGCATAAACATCGAGTTTTGAACCGAAACCACCGCCGACGCTTGGGGCAACGACACGAACTTGTTGTTCGGGTATGCCGAGTGTCAGCGCCGACATCACTTTCAAAATGTGTGGAATCTGCGTCGACGAATAAAGCGTGATATCGCCACCAAATGGCTGTGGCACTGCGGCAATTGCGCGAGGCTCCATCGCCATTGGTATCAACCGTTGCTGAACGTATCGCTCTTTAATTTTGTATTTGGCTTTTTTGAAAGCCTCTTCAACACAGCCAGGTGTTTCTTCTACTAGCAGCGGCCAGGTGTAACTCTTGTTCGTGCCGAGATCAGAGTGAATAACATTTTTGTCACTCAGTGCGTCTTCAAGATCAACAACAGCCTTCAGCGGTTCGTATTGCACATCTATTGCATCGAGTGCGTCGCGCGAGGCAGTTTCATTCGTGGCCAAAATTGCGGCGACACCATCGCCGACATAGTTAACTTTGTCGCTTGCCAACGGATAGTGCGGCGGATTCTTCATGTCTGTGGTCACTGGCCACGCGCACGGCATCGGCGATGCCCATGCTGATTGCAAATCTTTGCCGGTGTAAACCGCTACTACTCCAGCGATTTTCAGCGCAGCCGAAACATCAATTGATTTAATTTTCGCATGTGCATACGGTGATCGTAAAACTGCAAGGTGCAGTGCACCAGGAATATTTAAATCATTGGTGAACTTCGCTTCGCCAGTTAGTAGTGGAGGATCTTCACGACGCAAAAGTCGTGTGCCGATAATGTTGGTTGGCTTGTTCTCGGTAATTGTCATGATGAGCCCCTACTTTGCACTCGCAGCAGCGAGTACCGATTTGACGATGTTGTGATATCCAGTGCAACGACACAGATTGCCTTCAAGCCCCATGCGAACTTCTTCTTCGGTCGGTTTCGGGTTTTCGTTTAACAAACCGATTGCCGCCATCACCATTCCTGGTGTGCAATAGCCACACTGCAGACCGTGATTCTCCATGAATGCAGTTTGCATCGGATGCATCACGCCGTCTTTTGCAAGTCCTTCAATTGTTGTCACGCTTGCTCCGTCGGCTTGCACCGCGAGCATCGTGCAACTCTTTACTGCTTCTCCGTCCAGATGAATAGTGCAAGCACCACAACTTGAAGTATCGCATCCGACATTCGTGCCAGTTAGCCCAAGTGTCTCGCGGATGTAATGGACGAGCAAAGTTCTCGGTTCGACATCGCCTTGATGTTGCTTGCCATTAACAGTGACTGAAACCTTCATCATCAACCCCCGGTTCTTTTCGGCGAGCCATTTCAATTTTTTGAAGCACTGCCGACTATCTCAATAATGCCCCCAATGGGTACAAAATCACTAATCGTGCTATTCGGCTGTCTAATCGGCTGTCTAATTATCTATTTTTTGCAGGCTTCGCACCGCAAATAACAGGCTTAATACGCTTAAAACCGCAATAGCGATAAGCCCGCCATATGCATTCGACCAACTCATATAACCAGTCGAAGATTCGTTAACCCATCCAGATCGTGACAAACGAAAGATATTCGTGATCGGGTTGACCCGAGCAACAGCATGGAGCCATCCAGTCATCACATTTAATGGCACTTGTGCGGTTGACATAAACATTGTCAAAAAAATCGAGAGTTGCATGATTGCCGCACCACGCATGTCTTGAAATCTAAATGCCAAACCCAAACCCCATCCTGCGCCGATTGTTGAGATGCCAAGTGCTGCGACGAGCGAACAAACATAACTCAGCACACCAGCAGTAGGTCTTGCTCCTAATAATCCTCCGACGATGAACACGAAAATTGCAACCAATGTCACTCGAATCCATGTGGCTAAAACGGGGCCGACAATTAGCGAAATGCGGGATGTCGGTGACATTCTTAAGCGATCGTAGAAACCATTTTCTAAATCGCGGATCAAAGAAAAACCGAGACCAACCCCGCTGAAAGCAGAACCCATTGCTAAACCGAGTGGCATGAACCAATTGACAGATCTATCAGTTGGAAACCCCGGCAGTTTCGTTAATGCAAAAAATGTTCCAGAGAAAGAAACCATATTAAAAATCGGCATCGCCAAAGTTGGGATAAATGCTGATGGCAATCGGCGAGTATTAATCAAACTACGTTTTATTAATTGTCCGGCACTGCGCATCGTGGTTGTGTGAAGATTCTTTTCGTGAATCATCGTGCTAGTCGATGTGCTCGTCGATATTTGCGTTGCTGTGTTCATTAATTTGACCTCAGACGCTTATTTAGTTGTGAATTTGCAATGAATAACGCAACAATGGCAATTGCAAACGGCACAAGAACTGCACGTGCCGTGGCAGATGCAGTGAAGCCGTCAAGCGACAGTGCGCGAATGCCTTCAACAAGATGAGAAATTGGATTAAAACCAGCGATTGTTTTATAGATTCCGCTCATTGTTTCGCGCGGGAAGAATGCACTCGAAAAAAACAACAGAATAAATAACAACGGGAAGGTACCTTGAACTGCTTCTGAAGATCCAGTTTTAAGTGCAACAGATGACATCAAAGAACCGACTGCCAGTGAGATTAAAGCGCCGCTAACGATCATTGCAATGATGCCGCGAATGCCTGCTGAAACATCTGCACCAAATGGAAGTAATGCGAAAATAAAAACGGCAGTTGAAAACGCACCAAACAAGACACTTCCGGCTAAGCGACCAAATAAAATGCCTGTGCGCGATGTTGGCGAGGCTAGAAGTCGATCAAAGAAACCGTTTTCAATATCAGTTGCTAGTGCCGCTGCGCCAGTTACTGAACCGAATAAGACACCTTGGACGATTGTTCCTGCTAGTTGAAATTGCAGATAAGACGAAACTTTTGGAAACCCAGGTAGAGATGTCGTGCGCCCAAAAGATGAGTTTCCAAGAAATGAAAAGAACAACGGAAAGATCATGCTCGGCAGGACAATTGCCGGCTGGCGGAAAAGTTCAAGTGTTGAGCGTTTACCAAGCGCAAGCGTTTGACGAACTGAGTTCTTCGTCATTTACGTCCTCGTCGCGATTTTTTCTTTGCTGGCTCTTCGTTGCCGTTATCGCCAGCCGATGGTGCATTGTCTGAGCCTTCAAGTCGGTAACCAGTGGCTTCGGCAAAAACGTCATCCAAACTCGGCTCGTTGATTTCAAGATGCTGTACATGTACGCCAGCTTCGTCAAGTTTTCGCACAACATCTGTGACTTGTGCTGCACCGCCACGCAGACCAACACCGAGGGCGCCTTCTGCGCCGGGCCGTAAGTCACCAAAAGTGCTGAGCACGGTTTTAGCTTTTTCGGTCTGGTCAATATTGGTCTTGATTATTAAAGTTGGCGCGCCAACGCTCGCTTTCAAATCGACTGGTTTTCCTTCGCGAACAATTCGGCCATGATCGATGATTGCGATTCTGTCTGCAAGTTGATCAGCCTCTTCTAAATATTGTGTTGTCAACATTACGGTCGTGCCCTCTTTGTTCAGACGACGAACTTCTTCCCACAAGGTAAGGCGACTCATTGGGTCTAGGCCAGTTGTGGGCTCATCCAAAAACAAAACAGTCGGCTGATGAATTAACGAAAGTGCAAGATCAAGCCGGCGACGCATACCGCCCGAGTATGTAGAAACGCGTCGTGATGCGGCAGCGGTTAGCCCGACGCGCTCAAGTAATTCATCTGCACGTTTTTTCATCATCGCCGATGGGATGCCATATAGCACCGCTTGCAACGCCAAAAGTTCTGCGCCAGTCATCAGTGGATCAATCGCTGCATCTTGCAATGCAACACCGATACTGCGTCGAACTTTGTCGGCGTCTTTGACAACTTCAAAGCCCGCAACGTGTGCAGTACCAGATGTCGGACGCAACAAAGTCGTCAACATACGCACTACTGTGCTTTTGCCAGCACCGTTTGGCCCAAGAAAGCCGAATATCTCTCCGGCTTTAACTTCTAAGTTGATTCCTTTGACTGCTTGCACATCACCAAAGTGACGGACAAGATCTTCTGCGATGATTGGTGATTTAACCACCCTGTAAGAATACAATAAATTTTCTGACTCTAATTAAGCGGACGCGTTAGCAATTGCCGACCAAACACGCTCTGGTGTTGTTGGCATGTCGATGTGACGAACACCCAAATGCAAAAGTGCATCAATCACTGCAGATTGCACTGCTGGTGTTGAACCGATTGAGCCCGATTCACCAATGCCTTTTGCTCCGAGCGGGTTAATAAAAGTTGGCGTCTCCATGTGTACAACTTCAATGCTCGGTAGTTCGACCGCAGAAATAAATGTGTAGTCGGCGAAGTTTGTCGTTATCGGGTTGCCGTCTTGGTCATAGCGAAACTCTTCAAGTAATGCTTGGGCTGTTCCTTGAGCGATACCGCCATGAATCTGGCCATCCAAAATAAGTGGATTAACAACTTTGCCAGCGTCGTCACACGCGATATGCCGACGATGTTTTACTTGGCCAGTTTCTATGTCAACTTCAACAATGGCCACGTGAGCGCCAAACGGAAACGTCGCAGAACTGGCAACGAAGATTCCTTCATGGGTGATTCCAGTTTTCATATCGACCGAAGTTGCGATCTCTGACCATGACTTTGAAATCGCTGGTGTTCCAGCAACATGAAACTCACCGGTATTTTTATCCAGCACGACATCGCTCTCGTTTGCCTCAAGTAATCGCGCAGCAAGTTTGCGTGCTTCATCAACAAGTTCTATTGAAACTTTTTGTACAGCGGCACCACCATGTTGTAATGACCGCGAGCCCATCGTGCCGCCGCCGCTTGGCACCAGGTCGGTGTCACCCCACACAACATCTATGTCTTCGATAGAGATGCCGGTTTCACTGCTGGCAATCATCGCCCACGAAGTGACGTGTCCTTGGCCGTGCGGTGAAGTACCTGTGTAAACGACCGCTCTTCCGTTTGGCAATATGTTTACTTTGGCGTGCTCTTGCATTGGGTCAACGCCACCAGTTATCTCGACATAGACACTCACGCCGATACCAAGTTGAATTTTGTCGCCACGCTTGCGTCGCTCGGCTTGTTCGGCGCGCGCCTCAGAATATTTTGCAACAGCGAGTGCTTTATCGAGAGCGGTGCCGTAGTCGCCAACATCGTAGACGTGTCCAATTTTTGTCGCGTATGGCTGCATGAATTTTGGTATCAAATTCATTCGACGAACATCAACTGGGTCTTTGCCAATTTCTGCGGCAAATAAATCCATCGCTCGTTCAATTGCTGCCGTTGCTTCTGGTCGACCTGCGCCACGGTAGGCAACAATCGGTGTCGTGTTGGTAACAACAGATGTTGTTCGACATTCCATTTTTTCGATGTCATAAACGCCTTGAGACATTGGGCGAGTCATGAACGGTGCAAGCACAGTACCGACGTCAACCCAGCCGCCCGAATCTTGAATTGCATTCAACTGGTACGCAGTAACTCGACCCTCTTTGGTGCCACCGATAGTTATATATTGCAGTTGCGCGCGACCGTGCCCAAGGCCGACCATTGATTCGCTGCGTGTCTCACGCCAGCGCACTGGTTTGCCTACATGCTTTGAAATATTGCCGAGCAAAAGTTCTTCAGAGTACGCACTGATTTTGGCACCAAAACCGCCACCCACATCTGGAGTGATGATTCGCACTTGCTCGGCGTCAATTTTGTTCGCCTTGACAACTTCGTTACGAACACCTTGAGCGTGTTGTGTTGATATCCATTGGATTAGTCGACCGTCTATCCATGCTGCTGCCGAACCGCGTGCTTCAAGTGGGCATGGTGCAACGCGCTGATTCATGAACCGACCCTTGACGACAACTTCGCAGTCTTTGAAAAGTTCGTCACCCGTATTATCTGGCATTCCCATTTCGACTGTGCCCATGACGATGTTGGTGCCACATTCTTCGTAAATCAAATTCGTGCTTGTCATCGCATGCTCTAAATCAATTAGCGGCTCGAGAGTTTCGTAATCAATAATCGCGCGTTCGGCTGCGTCTTCGCCCTGATCGGCGCGTTCTGTGACTATTGCGGCTACGAGTTCGCCAACCCAACGAACTTTGCCACTCGCTAAATGAGATCGCTTTGCGAGTGGGTTGAACCCTGACGGTTCTTCTTCAAGGTCAAGATCGCTTGCTGTGAATACTGCAACTACACCGGGCGCGTTTTTACATTCAGACAAATCAATATTTATAAGTTTTGCGTGAGCAACAGTTGAGCGAACATAAGTTACATGTAATGCGCCAGCAAACATTGGCTCGTCGTTTAAGTCTTCGATGTATTTGCCGCCAGATGTCAAAAACTTCGGGTCTTCTTTACGTAATACACGATTGCCTAAAATGCTTCCAGCCACGATTGCTCCTCAACTATTTACTGCAGTTTATATCTCGCCTTATATTACGGCTGAAGTGTGTCTAAAATTCCAACACTTTTGTCACGGGTCGCTTCTTCGGTTTTTATTTTTAAGATATTGCTAACTAGGGAGTATGGCCACCGATCCGGCAACGTGATAGAAGCCGATGGTGAGTCAAGTAGTGGAACTCGTTTTTCACTAGGTGATAAGTAACCCAATTGCGAACGAACCGCTTCTTTGGCGCCTTGTGGAGTTTTGAGATTGTCAACTTCTTCTTGAAGCGAAGCATTTATGTCTTCGTAAGCAGCAAGTTGTGCGGTGCGTTGCGCTACAAGGGTGCGCTGCTTATTCCATGTGCGTAATGGAATAAATGACAATGCCACTAGAACTGCCCCAATAAACAATGTCCCAAGCGGAACAATCGCAAACCGACTGCGACTTTTTCGTGAAACGCGAGCCGACGGGTCTGCGCCTAGTGGTCTTGGTCGCGGGGCTGATTGAGATTTATTTTGCGACACTCATATATTCTGGCCTACATAAACCTTTAATTGGTGGAGTGCCCAAACAAAACAGGATAATGAGCGTTTGTGCCGAGATCTTGTTCTATTCGCAACAACTGATTGTATTTTGCAACACGGTCGCTGCGAGCCGGTGCTCCAGTTTTGATTTGACCGCAATTTGTTGCAACAGCCAGATCAGCGATGGTTGAGTCTTCTGTTTCGCCGCTGCGGTGACTCATAACGCTCGTATAATTTTTATTGTTTGCGAGTGAGACTGCGTCTAGGGTTTCAGACAGAGTGCCAATCTGATTCACTTTTATCAGAATGCTGTTGGCGATTTTTCGATCAATGCCTTGTTGCAGTCGTTTTGTGTTCGTAACGAATAAATCATCTCCGACTAATTGAATTCGCTGACCAAGTGCAGATGAAAGCGCTTCCCAACCATCCCAATCGTCTTGAGCCATGCCATCTTCAATCGACACAATCGGGTATTTATCAACCAACGACACCCACCATTCGACAAGTTCATCGTTAGTAAAAATCTTATTTTCTCCAGCCATGTGATAACGCGAGTCTTTGTAAAGTTCGCTCATTGCCGGGTCGAGCGCAATGGCAATATCAACACCAGGCTTGAAACCTGCACGCGTGATCGCGTCGACAAGAAATTCGATTGCTTCTTCGTTGTTGGCAAGGTTTGGAGCAAAACCACCTTCGTCACCAACGGCAGTTGATAAACCTTTGGCGCGCAACAAAGATTTCAGTGTGTGGTAAGTCTCGACGCCCCATTGCAGCCCTTCGCTAAAGCGCGAAGCGCCAATTGGCATGATCATAAATTCTTGTAAGTCGATGTTGTTGTCGGCATGCACTCCACCATTGAGCACGTTCATCATCGGTACTGGCAAAGTGTTTGCGTCGTCACCGCCAATTGATTTATACAACGGTAGATTTCGAGCACTTGATGCTGCTCTCGCAACTGCAAGGCTCACGCCAAGTATCGCGTTCGCACCTAGTCGCGATTTATTTTCTGTGCCATCAAGAGCGATCAATTTATTATCTAATGATCTTTGGTCTAAACCGTCTAAGCCGACTACTGCTTCGCGAATTTCAGAGTTGACATTGGCTACTGCTTGCAACACACCTTTGCCTAAGAAACGCTTTCCGCCATCGCGTAATTCAACTGCCTCGTGTTCGCCAGTTGATGCGCCTGAAGGCACAATGGCTCGACCCATTGCACCTGACTCGAGCAATATTTCAACTTCTACAGTCGGGTTGCCACGCGAATCCAAAACTTCACGTCCGAGTATGTTTGTAATTGCTGTCATTACAGTAACTTTATCTCATTCCAAAGTTCATCAAGTTCAGCAAGCGAACACTTTGTTAAATCAAGATTTCGTTGCGTTGCGAGTTCAACAACTTTTTCAAATCTTGTCCTGAATTTTTCAGATGCGCTGCGCAGTGCCGTCTCTGCATCGACTTTGAGGTGACGAGATAAATTGACAACGCTGAAAAGCACATCGCCGAGCTCCATTTGCACGGCTTGAGGGTCGCTTTTTGAAAGTACTGCTTCACGCAGTTCAGCAATCTCTTCGGCGATTTTTTCGTATGCGCCGTCGCTATTTGGCCAATCAAAACCTTGTTCTGCGGCACGCTTCTGAAGTTTGCTCGCATACATCAGCGCTGGAGCGGCAGTTGCGACACCATCAAATACTGATTTGCTGTCAACTTCGCCGCGTTCTTGTTGTTTAATAGCATCCCAAGTTGAGACGACTTGGTCTGCTGAATCTGCACTCACATCGCCAAATACATGTGGGTGTCTGCGCACTAATTTCTCATGTATTGAATTGGCAACATCGGCGATACTGAATCGACCCTGTTGCTCGGCGATGGTGGCGTGAAACTCGACTTGATATAACAAGTCGCCTAGCTCTTCAATTAAGGCATCGTCAGTTGACGGATCGTCAATATCAAGTTGATTGATCGCATCGACAACTTCGTAAGTTTCCTCGATCAAATAGCGAACGAGCGATTCGTGTGTCTGCTCACGATCCCATGGGCACTGCTCGCGCAAAGTGCGAGACAGTTGATGAAGTTTTGCCATCTCGGCCGCGACTGGCTCGGCGAGTTTTGGAATATACAAAGTAGTTAAATGATCTGGCTCAATCTCGCGATCGAGGTTTTGCCAAGTCGTATAAATAATCCGCTGATCGTCTAACCCAAGGTGATGTAAAATTACAACTGGTTCATCGCCATTTGCGGACTCATGAGCAAGTTTGATGTTCGAAAGCACCCACTGCGCGTGGCATTGCGCAACAAGCAGTGGGCCGCTATCACCCGCGGCAAGTTCTGCAAAAAGATGTCCATCGATCATTCGCACGCCTGCATTAACAGGATCTATTTTAAGTTCGCTCCATGCGACATCTAAGAAACTCATCGCAGGCACCAACACAACTTTGACAGTTTTGTCATTAAGCAAATGTTGCACGGCTTGCTCAAGCACTAGTGGCGAACCCGGCACAGCATAGAGAATCTCGCCATGTTGATGCGCCGCCGCCACGAGTCTCGTAGCGATCGCTTCGTAGACCTCATTGAATGCTTCATGTCGTTCGTATTCATCATCAAAACTCACGGCACCTTCTACGAGATGAGAAGTTGGATGACGATTTGTTCGAACGTATCGAAATTTGATTCGCTCAATTGCTTGTAAAGTCTCGTGGTTTATCGAGCCAGCCGAGCCTGGGCCAAGACCAACAATTGTGATTTGCGCCGTCATGGGCGTACCAAACTAGTTTGCGACGATGGCACCACGAGCTGAATTCCAGCGGCCGTAGGCAGAGTCAACTTTGATCTTTGAAGTTGTGATGTATCCGTTAAAAAGAAGTTCTCCAGCGTTTGCTTCAAGTAACGCCGAGATGTCGGCTGCGACTTCGACGAATGGTCGAACCAAAATTATGTGATATCCGAAACTTGATTTAACTGGGCCAGTTGCAACGCCTGGCTTGGCAAGTAGTGCACCAGCCGTGAAGTCAGGATCAAAACTACTTTGATATTCGCTTAGCAACATGCAAGCATTTTTTTCGCCAGAAAGTGCGCCACCAGATACTTTTGCATTTGGTTCAATCGAATATTCTCCGGCAATAGTTGCGAAATCTGCACCATCTGTAATTTTCTTCAGAGCCTCTTTAGCCTTTGCTTCTTCTTTGACGACTAAATGTCGAACACACATCACGCCGAGTGACGCAGGTGCTTCGTCATACATCTTTGCTGCTGTTTCAGCATCCGGCGCGACAATGCGTTTGAGAGCTAGACCTCCAGCATTTAATTCAACAATCAATTCTTTCAGGTGATCGCTGAATGATGTTGTATCGGTATTTTGCTTGATCGTCGCGTCGACTTTGTCACGGTCTGCTTTGGTTATTTCTTGCCCGTACCTTTTTAGTATCACTTTCGCAGCGGCACCTTGAACTAGAGCGGTGAGCACACTTCGTGCTGTGTCGCCCGCAACTTCACCGTCAACCACTGGAGTTTGTCCTGCGTCGCTAAGTTCTTTAACTGTCAGTTCAAGTTCATCTCGCGAAATTTTTGAGCTGCCAATTTCTGCGGCAGAGTTTGTAGTTGAGCCGCAACTTGATACAACAACTGCAAGGGTCACAAAAGTAGTTGTTAAGAGACTATAAGTATTTGTTTTGTTATTTTTCATCGCACTTACACTAGTGCCACTTCTTCGACAAGTTCTTGCATGAAGCCGACTAGATATGTTGCTGGTTCTTGACCGCGCGGAATCGCAATGCTGAGATCATTTGATTGCTCGCGATATGTTGCTGATGGTGACAATCGCACAAGGCGCATTGACTCGCTGGCTTTAAGAGTGATCGGTGAGAGTTTGGCACGATTATCTGAGACAATAATTTCACGCAAACCGATGCGATGGCACTCGGCGCGAAGCGAGCCAACCATCAACAGAGACTTGGCTGGCTCAGGCAACTCACCGAAGCGATCCTGCCATTCTGCTTTAATGTCTTGAACATCGGCGTGAGTTCGAACAGCCACGAGTCGGCGATAGGCATCAAGGCGTAACTCTTCTTTAGCGACATAATCATTCGGCAGAAATGCCGTGATTGGAACATCAATTTTTAGTTCGACCGGAATCTTCGGCACTTCACCCTTCATTTCAGCGACTGCTTCAGTGACAAGTTGGCAATAGAGGTCGTATCCAACTGCGGCGATGTGACCACTTTGCGCTTCACCGAGCAGGTTTCCTGCCCCGCGGATTTCAAGATCGCGCATCGCGATTTTGAATCCACTGCCAAGTTCTGTCGCTTCACCGATCGTGCGAAGCCTCTCGTATGCGTGCTCTGATAGCGCTCTATCGCGAGGGTGAAACAAATAAGCGTAAGCGCGTTGCCCGCTTCGACCAACTCGGCCGCGAAGTTGATGCAGTTGTCCGAGGCCCAATAAGTCGGCGCGCTCGACGACGAGTGTGTTGACGGTTGGCATGTCAATGCCGCTCTCAATAATTGTCGTGCACACCAGCACGTCGTATTTTCCTTCCCAGAAATCTTGCACCGCTCGCTCGAGTTTTGCTTCATCCATTTGCCCGTGTGCCACGATGATTCGTGCTTCTGGCACCAACTCGCGCAACTCACGTGCACGGTCTTCGATCGAGCGAACTCGGTTATGGACCCAAAATACTTGGCCATCACGCAACAACTCGCGACGAATCGCTTCAGTTGCGACACGGTCATCTTCTTCGCCAACAAAAGTAAGAATCGGCTGCCGATCTGCTGGGGGAGTATTGAGCAAAGACAAATCTCGAATGCCTACGAGACTCATCTCGAGTGTGCGCGGTATCGGCGTTGCAGTGAGAGTCAAAACATCGACGTTTGTTTTGAGTTGTTTCATTTGTTCTTTGTGCTGCACACCGAATCGCTGTTCTTCGTCAACAACTAAAAGTCCGAGATCTTTAAACTTCACGCCTTCTTGAAGCAATCGATGTGTACCAATCACGCAATCAATTTGTCCAGACTCAAGACCCTGAAGAACTTGCTTTGCTTGCTTGGCTGTCAAAAATCTTGAGAGCACTTCAACTCGAATTGGATATCCGGTAAAACGTGTGGTGAAAGTTGTGCCGTGTTGAGTTGCGAGCAAAGTCGTCGGCACAAGAACTGCAACTTGCTTTCCATCTTGAATACATTTAAATGCAGCACGCACAGCGACTTCGGTTTTGCCGAAACCTACATCACCACAAACAAGCCGATCCATTGGAACTTCACGCTCCATGTCTGCTTTGGTATCGATGATCGCGATTCGTTGGTCTGGCGTTTCAACAAATTGAAATGCCGCTTCCATTTCATGTTGCCATGCAGTGTCGCTGGCAAACGCATG
>JBAXAW010000034.1:0-17136 GCA_037142305.1 Actinomycetota bacterium | reverse complement strand
AGCGACAACATACCGCTAACGGGTATTCGAGTGTTAATGCTGAATCAATTATTCAGTGATTGTTCGGCGTGGAGTCCAGACGATGTAGTTCCAGATCCAGTCGGCAAAAATACTTGTTCGGTTGCGGCCGCCTGATAGGTATGCGAGATGCAGAGCAAGCCAGGTCAACCAGGCGAGTGAACCTTGAAACCGCAGCCACGATCGCATTTCAACTACGGCCTTTCGTCGACCAATTGTCGCCATCTGGCCCTTGTCGCGATACTTAAAAACTTCGAGAGGTTTACTTGACTCGCGTCGCCTGATCTGGCGCGCGACATGTTTGCCCTGTTGAATTGCGACCGGTGCAACCATTGGAAGTGGCCGGCCATTGGTATCGGGGTAACTGGCGACATCACCAACAATCCAAATCGAATCATTCAGTTGCAAATTTGAGTTGACTTTGATTCGATTTCCACGATCCGTTTCGCCAAGAAACTTCCAGTTCGGCGGTGCGACAACGCCTGCCGCCCAAATTCGGGTGCCAGCAATAATTTCTTTGCCGTCTTTGAGTCGCAGCGACCGAGAAGTTGCCTCAACAACTGCGGCATCGACTTGCACTTGAACTCCCATCTTCGTGAGAGTTTTGAGAGTGTATTGACTTGAGCGTGGATGAAAGCTCGGCAATAATCGTGGACCAGCTTCAAGAAGTGTCACGGTTGCTTTCGGTGCGATGTGCTCAAACTCGCGTTGAATTTCACGCTGCAGTTCTCTTACTGCTCCGGCGAGTTCAACACCAGTTGGCCCGCCGCCAACGATCACAACATTGAGACTCTCAAGGGGCAACAACCCATCTTCGACACTTTCATATGTTTGCAGTAGCGAGCGACGAATTTCGCGAGCATCACTGACCGACTTCATTTGAAAAGCGTGTTCTGCAACACCTGGGATTCCAAAAGTCGTGCCCTCTGAACCAACTGCAAGAATCAAATCATCGTAGGAAATTGTTTTGCCATTAGACAGCGTGAGTTCTTTCGCAGTTGTATCAATATTTGTAACTTCACCGCGGACGAATTGCACTTCGCGATACGCAGTGCGAACGGGAAACGCGATGTCATCTTCTGGGAGTGACGCCGTCGCCACTTGATATAGAAGAGGAGAGAATAATTGATATGGATTTCTGTCAATCAGCGTCACCGAGTAAGTGTCAGACTTACGCAACTTTTTAGCGCACGCTAAGCCACCAAAACCAGCGCCGATTACAACTGCATGTTTTTTAGGTGTGCGTTCACCGAACTCAATAAGCATGACTTCAATCTACGACTTTTGACATACTCAAAGTGAGCTGAACGACTTACAGATTTAAGAACGTTGCTTGGCTTCTGTCAGTGCATCAAAAACTAGAACTTTTGCCAAGTGTCGTCGATAGTCAGCCGATGCCCGAGTATCTGAACTCGGTGAGGTGCCTTCGTCTGCAAAATTTGATGCTTGTTCAAGGTCGGCGCCAGACGCGATTGCTTGTTCACACTTTGTAGCACGAAGTGGGATTTCTCCCATTGCGCCGAGAATAATGTTCGACCCGCTAACTGCGACCGAAACTACCGCCCAGTCTTGTGAACGAGAAGTGAATTTCTGGTAACTCCAAGTTGGTTCCTGAGCATATGGTATGTGTATCTCAGTAAGCACATCATCTTGATTGAGCGCAGTTGTCCAAAATCCAAGAAAAAAATCAACCGCGGAGATTACTCGAACACCCTTGGGGCCAGTGGCCACGAACGATGCGTTGGCTGCAAATAATGCAACCGAGAGGTCAGACGCTGCGTCGCCGTGCGCAACAGAGCCGCCGATCGTTCCGCGGTTGCGCACTTGCGGATCACCAACAAGTTTTGCTGCCGCACCAATCAGCGGCGCATATTTACTAATCAACGGCGAGTTTTCGATTTGTTCGTGTGTCGTTAAAGCACCAACTACTAATTTGTCTTTATCTTCTCTGATACCGCGTAGGTCACTGATGCGCGCAATATCTATCAGAACCGCTGGCGTAGCAAGTCGCAGTTTCATAAGAGGCAGTAGTGAGTGACCGCCGGCAAGAAGTTTTGCGTCATCGCCATAATGCAATAGCGCATCACTAGCTTCTTTCACAGTCGTCACCGGAACATGCGTGAATAGTGCTGGGATCATTTGCCACCGCCGTTCTCTGCCGCCCAACGAACCGAGTTGACGATCATTTCATAACCTGTGCAACGACAGATGTTGCCTTCAAGTGCGTGTCGAATGTCGTCTTCGTTTGGATTTGGATTTTCACGCAATAGTGCAGTCGAAGCCATGACCATGCCTGGCGTGCAATATCCACATTGCAGACCATGTTGTTGTCTGAATCCTTCTTGAACTGGGCTCAACCCATTGAAGTCACCCGATAAACCTTCAACAGTTGTCACTTCTTCGTCTTGGGCTTGAACTGCAAGCACGGTGCAACTTTTTACAGCTTTGCCGTTGAGCAACACTGTGCAGGCACCGCAATTAGAAGTATCGCATCCGATGTGAGCGCCGGTGAGGCGGGCATTTTCGCGAATGTAGTGAATTAGTAATGTGCGATCTTCAACATCGTGCTGTTGAGGTACTCCGTTAAGTTTTATTCTGACGACTGTCATTTTATTTTCTCCCGTTCATTGCGTGCCAAACTTTTTCTGATGTGACAGGCATATCAATATGTTCAACACCGAATGAAGACAATGCGTTGACAACAGCATTAACTACAGCAGGTGGACTTCCGACTGCACCAGATTCGCCGATGCCTTTTGCACCGAGCGGATTATTTGGACACAGGGTTGTGATTCGACCAGCGATGTAATTAGGTAGATCTGGTGCAGAAGGAATCAGGTAGTCAATCAAGTTTGCCGTGATCGGCTGACCCGTAGATGTGTCATAACAAACTTGTTCGTAAAGTGCCTGAGCGATGCCTTGTGCGACTCCACCGTGAACTTGGCCTTCGGCGAGCAATGGATTAATCACAGTGCCGCAATCATCGACGACGACCATTTTTTGAATCTTGACCTTGCCAGTTTTTCGATTGATTTCGACAACACACGCATAAGCGCCAGAAGGGTAAGAGAAGTTTGGGCTTTCATGAAACAATCGTTCTTCGAGGGTGCCTGCCTGCAACTCTGGAGGAAGTCGGAGTGGTTGAAAACTTGTTAGGCCAACATCAGACCAACTGACTTTTTTGCCAGGTGTACCACGCACATTAAACGCGTTGTCTTTGACTTCAATGTCTTGTTCGGCCGCTTCGAGTAGGTGTGCAGCAATTTTTTTCGCTCGAACCATTAGCCGTTCACTTGCAACTTTGACTGCCGAACCAACAGTTGGGACACCGCGGCTTCCCATTGTTCCGATTCCTTGAAGAACTGTTGCTGTATCACCATGAATCACACTGATTCGATCAAATGGAATGCCCAATTCGTCGGAAGCAATTTGAGCAACAAAAGTTTCATGTCCTTGACCGTGTGGTGATGAGCCAATAAAAATAGTTGCAGAGCCATCGGGCGCAATTCGAATTTGAGCAGACTCCCAAGATGCAAGATGGCCGAAACCCTCAAGAGAACCGTTTGGTCCGAAACCCGCAATTTCGAGCCAACACGAAAAGCCGATGCCGATAAGTGGAGCATTTTTATCAGCAAGATTTTTTGCCTGCTGTGCTTTGGCAGCGTCGTAGTCAAGCAACCGCAAACATTCATCAAGTGCCTGCGGGAAGTCTCCCGAGTCGTAAACAACCGCTTCATTATGAGTCTCATATGGAAATTCGTTTGGCTGAATGAAATTAATTTGCCGAACCTTCACTGGATCTAAGTTGGTTTTAAGCGCGACCAGATCAATGATTCGCTCAATTGAAAAAGTCGCCTCAGGTCGACCAGCCCCGCGATATGCCGCAACTGGAGTCGTATTAGTTACAACTGTTCGAAATCCGGTTGAAACGTGTGGAATTTTGTAACAACCTGCTGCCATCCAACCGGTCAATGTTGCGAGGCCAAGACCAGTTGGGTCGCCGTATGCGCCGAGGTTCTGACTAATTACCATTCGCAACGCATTGATCTTGCCGTTTTTCTCGAACCCGACTTCAATTTCGTGAACCTGGTCGCGACCGTGAGTCATCTGAACCATTGCTTCGGATCGAGTTTGCATAAATTTCACAGGTCGGCGTAGCCATTTAGATAAAAGTGGTGCAACAAAAAACTCTGGATACCAAACTATTTTTGCGCCGAACCCTCCGCCAACATCTGGCGCAATCACGCGGCACAAATTCTGTGGTGTATCAAGCCACGATGCGAGTTTGTTTCGTAGGTGATGTGGTGCTTGCGTCGTGGCCCAGATCGTCAACCCGTCAAGCGTCCAGTCGGCGAGACAACCAACTGTTTCAATTGGCACTACAGCACATCGCTGATTCACGATTCTTAAGCTCGCGCGATCATGCGACTTTGCAAAGTGCTTTTCAAGGTCATCAAGCATCGGAACTTTCGTCAGCACATTTGAATTGCGAGTTTCAAACAACATCGGGGCATTCGGTGCAGTGGCTTGCTCAACCGTTGTGACAGCATCAAGTGTTTCGTATTCGACTAACACTGTCGGCACAGCATCGGCAGCTTGGTAGCGATTTTCTGCGACGACGATTGCGACTGGCTCTCCAGCCCATCGCACACGATCGTGGGCAAGTACAGGTCGCTCAAAATCTGTCATTCCTCCTGGCAAGTTAGGGAAAGAAATAAAATCAGCGGCAGTCCAAACGCCAAGCACGCCAGGCATCTTGAGAGTTTCACTGACGTCAATAGAAATAATATTTGCGTGTGCCTGATCAGACATCACGAACTGAGCAAACGCCGTATTAGTCGGAGACAAGTCGTCAACAAATTTTCCTCGACCAGTAAGCAGACTCGGGTCTTCTTTTCTAAGAACTTTTGCGCCAACAAGACTCATGAACGGTCTCCTTTAGTGAGTAAGTGTTTAAAGATCATGGCTTGTGATGGTGCGCTTCTGAATCAGATGGATCATGCCACCACTCGTTTTTGTCATCTTCGCTATCAGCAGAGTTGCTGAGTTTGCGAGGACCCCAACCCAATAATCTGCCGAGCAAATATTCTGGACCACTTTCTTCACGGCGCCACCAACGACGCTGACCGCCATGTACTCGTTTCTGAAATGTTGATAGACCAACCGAGATAATTAGTGCGCATCCGAAGAATAAACTTTCAACCCAAACTGAACCCACGCCAGCGAGTTGCAATCCTTTAACGCCACTCTGTAGTGCGATCACGCTAAGCACGGTGCCGAAAACATTAAAGCGTCGCTTAAATTGTGTTGCGCCTAAGAATGCAGCAGAAAATGATGGCAATAAATACGGTGCACCTGATTGGGCCTGAATCGAACCAAATTGCGACGAAAGCAATACGCCAGCAACTGCACTAAACAGTGCTGATGTGATCATTGCCCCAGAGATGAATCTGTCGGTGTGAATGCCTGCGAGCCGAGCCGCATCTCTGCCCCCACCTGTTGCAAAAAAGTACCGACCAACAGGAGTGTGCTCAAACATAAACCAAAGACCAATTGCAAGAACAATTGCAATTACAACAGTGCGGGTCAAACCAAATGCGAACTCATCTGTGATCGACTTAAATGACTCAGGTAGACCAAGAATTGATCGGTTGCCCGATCGCCAGACGCTGTAGGCCGTCAGGACCGAACTTACGCCAAGGGTTGCAATGAAAGAATCAATTTTTACTCGCACAATCAAAAATGCATTTAGCGTCCCGATCAAAATGCCAAGTGTGAGTGCCGCCAAAATTGCAGGCACTACAGCCCACTTATGGTCGACTAAAAGCCACGAGACAGTGACGGCTGAAGCCGAGACGGTAGCTGCAATTGAGAGATCAAAAACTCCAGCCGAAAGGGGCACAAGCAGTCCGAGTGCTACAACAATCAGAATCGACTGTTGATTAATTACTGAGCGGTGTGTTAGCCAAGTCAACCAAGTGCTTGGCACCCAAATTGAAAAAAGCAACCATGCAACTGCATATAGATAAATAACGCCAATATTTCGTGGATGAAGTTTTTTTAACTTAAACGGAGAACGACGAGTATCGAAACGGCTGTCAATTTTGTCAAGCCGATCGGTTCGTTCATATTTGACACGCCATCTTCGGGTGACTTTATTTTTTTTAAGGACTAGCCGGGCCTTCACCTCGCCTGTCTTTTCGTTTATCTTCATGAATTCTCCCGAGAACTTGATGCAGGCGACTTATCTCGAATTACTTGTGTTGAAATTCGGCGAGGCGCGATTCGCGACCCAACTCTATTTGATGTTGCACCGAGAGTTTCAGTCACGATGCGAGATGCTGTGATTTCGTCTCCAAATAGTTCGCACGCAACAACTCCGCTTCGCATGATTAAGACTCTGTGGCACAAACGAACTAATTCGTCTGTATCCGAAGAAGCGACAATAACTGTGCCGCCGAGTTGAGCAAACTGTTCAACACGTTCATAGACGGCAGACTTTGAACCAATATCAACGCCTTGGGTCGGTTCATCAAGAATTAAAACTTGCGGATCAGTCCGTAGCCAACGAGCGAGAACAGCTTTTTGTTGATTTCCGCCAGAGAATTTTTCCATTTTTCGACGAAGTATTGGCGGGTCAATTTTCATTTCAGTAACCCAACTTTCGACGTCAGATTTCAAGCGCTTGTAGTTGAGTGTCAACCCTCGGCGAAGCGGAGAGAGTCTCGGTAGAGGAATATGATCTTCGAGACGTTCAGACAAAATTAGACCAATTCGTTTTCGATCGGCTGGCACAAGGGCCATACGAGCTTTGATTGATTGGTGAGGGTGGGCGAAAACTTTTTTCTTGTTTACAAGAACTTTGCCCATGAATCGTGGTGACACACCAAACAAACAATTAGCAACTTCTTCACGTCCCGAGCCGATCAGCCCAGCGATGCCAACAATTTCGCGCTGGTGAGATTTTAAGTTAAGCCCCCGCAATGTGAACCCAAACAGGTTTTCTGCTTCAAGAACCACATCTCCGTGGTCATCTTTATTTGCAGTTCGCTCAAGTGAAAGTTCGCGTCCAACCATTAATTGCACTAGGTCCATCGCGTTAAGATCCTTGACATCTTGGCTGGCCGCGACGACTTTGCCGTCACGCAAAACAGTTACTTTGTTTGCGAGGCTGAGAACTTCATCCAAAATGTGACTCACAAAAACTACGCCAACTCCAAGACTTGCAACTCTGCGAACCTCACGAAATAATGCATCAACTTCGCCGCGGTTAAGAGCCGCAGTCGGTTCGTCAAGAATCAAAATTCCAGGTTTATCAAAGTTCCAATCTTGTAGCGCACGAACAATCGCGATTGCTGCACGTTCTCCCGATGTCAGTGTCGCGAGTGGGCTTCGAACATCAGGTGCTAATCCAAAACGAAGAAGAAGTTCTTGACAACGCTTGGCTTCTGCACGCCACTTGATTCGTCCTGCAAAACCGGTTTCATATCCGCGACCAAGACCGAGGTTTTCGATCGCAGAGAGCGTATTTACTAAACCAAGATCTTGGTGGACAATTCTTATCTGCGTGCGTTCTTGCGGTGATAGTTGCCAGAGATCAATTTGTTGATTATTGAAAAAAACTTTTGCGCCATGGTCGGCTTTGATGTAACCGGCAATCAGTTTTATCAGTGTTGATTTTCCTGAACCGTTTTGGCCGATCAGTGCGTGAATTTCACCAGGCCGAATCTGGAGAGAAGCGTTATCAAGGGCAAGTTGGCCAGGGTATGTTTTCGATATTGAGCGGATATCGAGAATTGAAGCAGGCTCATTCATGACATGAGAATCGTATAAACGTCAGAGGGGTAACCGCCGAACAAATTTTGTTCGACGATTACCCCGAATACTGACTAATTAGTTTCTAATTACTTCTTTCCCCAACGAGTAAGGAACTGGTCCTGGAATCCTTCGATTCCGGCCCATGCCTTAGTTGGGTCTTTGATTGTGTCTGCTTGCAAGATTTGCAATGGCAAACCGTTCAAACCGATATCTGAGTGACCTTCGATTGTCTCTGTTGCTGGTGCTTTTGAAACGCTGCCACCTGACAAAAGACTCACTGCCATGTCAACTGCGCGCCATCCGAGAAGTTCGGAAGCGAGTGCAACTTCACCCATTTGATGACGACCCTTTGCAATGAAATCAAAGTTCATTGGTCCACCAGCTTGCGAAACTGCTTTCGCCTGATCGATCAATCCAGCTGCATCAAGTGCATCTGGTACTCCGTACATCATTCCGCCGAAAGCGTAAACAATGAAGTCAAGATTCTTGTCAGCCTGCAATGCAGAGACAATCTGACCTGGCAAGTTAACACCAAGGTCGGCAATCGCAACTTCTTGTGTCTCAAGTTTGCATTCTGGGCAGATCTTTGCAAGTTCATCAGTGAAACCCTGTTGAACAAGTGAGAGAACTGGGAACACTGGCAATCCGACGAATCGGATGTCCTTGTTCTTGCTGTTGGCAACTGCGTAGTCAGCCATCAACACGCCATAGAAGTAGTAGTCATCAGCCGACAAAATGTTTGCTGCGACAACGTCACCTGGTTCGTAAGCCTCTGGTAGCGACCATGCAATAACTGGAATCTTCATTGACGCAAGAGTCTCAAGTTGTGCACTAATCCACTCGCGTGGGTCTCCGCTCCAAAATACAACATCTGGTTTTGCGGCGATTGCGGCATCAAATGCTGCAGAAACGCTTTCAGGTGTGTCTTGGTGAGCAGTTGTCTTGAATGTCCAACCAAGAGCCTTGGCTGCTGCTTCTACTCCAACTTTGATTTCAGCACAAACACCTACGCCACACTCAAGGTAGAACACTGTCTTACCTTCAGGTGCTGCTGCTGGAGCATCACCAATGTTGAGTGTTGAGTTTGTCTGCAAGTATTTTGCAACACGAGCGGTTGCAATATCTGCTGCTGACTCACCAGCGGCAACTGTGTCGGCGCTAGCAGCAACTGTTGTATCAGTTGACTCCGAGCTTCCACCACACGCTGTTAGCGCGAGTAAGCAAGTTGCAGCTAACGCGAGACCGCGTCGCAACTTAATTGAATTTGTCATTTATTATCCCCTTTATAGTATTGATTGGTACTAAAGCATATACGGCGGTTTTATCGGCTGGCTAGCTCCTGTGATTTTTTGCAATCAGGATGCGGCAATTAATTTGTTCAAATTTTCAACGAACATCGCCAGAATCTTGTCACTTACATCAGCAAGTGCGCCCCGCCCAAATTGCGCTAATTTTCCGGTGATTACAAGATCGGTATGGACCAAGCATTTCGTAGACGTATCTGTAACGGCCTCAAGTCGCGCCGTGATGGTTGCCGAAGTGCTGCCTTTGCCAGATTTGTCGCGGCCTTCACCCTTGAGTGCAGCACTGTGCTCGGCTTCGTTGCGTTCAAGAAATTGGGCTTGGCCATCAAATTGAGCAAGGATTGGCCCTACTTTGACTTTGACATTTCCGAAATAAGTGTCTCCATCGATTTCGGTTAGTTGTGCGCCCGGTAAGCACGGTGCGATGAGTTCTAAGTCAGTGAGGATTGTCCAGGCGTTTGCGATTGGCACGTTAACTACAAATTCGTGATTAAGGTCCATAAAAATTGTCTCCAGATGTACTGTTTAGTTTTGCTGTTTAGTTTTATAGTTTAGTTCTCTAGTTTAAAAGGCGTGATGAAAACAAAAAATAATTTGGTTCTTTCTGGTGGTTGGGCACATAACTTTGCCGCGAGCGTGCCGAATTTAGTTGAAACATTAAACGCAGTTAATTTTGCTTCGGATGTTGCGTTTGATGTTTCTGAATCAATCGAATTGCTTGAGTCGAAGAATTATGACTTGATAACTGTCTTGGCTTGTTGGTTTCAGATGAAAGATGCTCGATACTCGCAACAGAATCGTGAGATTTGGTCGCGCGCAACTACACAACAGTGGCGAGATGCAATGTTGAAGCAAAAAAATAATGGTGCTGGGTTGATGGCGATGCACACTGCAACTATTTGTTTTGATGATTGGAGTGAATGGCCAAAATGGATTGGTGGTTCTTGGGATTGGCAGAAGTCATCGCATCCGCCGCTTGGTGATTTAAATGTTGCACCTTGTGCTGACCATGTAATCGTTGCAGGAGTCGAGCCATTTGTTGTTCGCGACGAACTGTACTCAAATCTTTCACGAGATGATTCATCGCAAGTAATTTTGCAATCAACTGATGGCAATTCAACTCAGCCAACTTTATGGGTTAACGAAAATAATTCGGGTCGTGTTGTTTATAACGCGTTGGGCCACGATTTTGTAAGTGTTTCGCATTTAACTCATCAACAATTAATTAAACGCAGTGCGATGTGGGCTTGTCGCGCCACCGACTTTGAAGTAGAAGCCATAACTTTGTCGCAGTAATCTAATCGTATGAACTATCACGTTGAAGTTAAAAAAGACTTGTGTATTAGCTCTGCAAAATGCGTGAGTGATGCACCAAAAATTTTTAAATTTGATCAAGACGAACTAGCAGAGCCCGTTAGTGAAACGACTCAAGAGCAATTGGCAGTGTTGATTCGTCTGGCTCGCAACTGCCCGGGCGAAGCAATCACTATCTACGACGAGAACGGTTCAGCAATCAGTTTGGAGTAGCGCTTGTTTAGATTTGAGCAGGCGCTGGTGATCTAAAGATAACCGGATACGAGAGCCAGTTCTTACGGGCAGACTGCTCGTCACGTCGAGGCGGGTTTTGTGGGTCAACGATTGCACCATGACTCAAAACGATTTGAGCCATCGTGGCGATCGCACCGGTCAGCGAAATTTCAGAATCGGCAGGCTGGCTTTCAAGACCACTGACTAGTTCTTGGCCGATGCAAGCGTGAAACCCAGAACCAAAACTAAGTCCCCAGGGGGCGATGCCTTCTGGAGTTTCTCGAAACGGGTTGAACTGGTCTGAGTCACTTCCAAATACTTTTACATCGCGATTTGCAGCTCGCATATCTATCGTGACACGGGTATCTTGCGAAATCAAAACACCAGATTCAAGAGTTGTATCGGCAACGGCCACACGACTTGACTCTGGGCTCGCAGGGTTGAGTCGAAGTGACTCAAAGCCAAAACGTTGCAACAGTGGAATATCGTTAACTAATTTTTCACGGTCGTTTGGGTTGTGGCTGATCCATTCAAAAATATGATTCATCAGGTTGACGAACGCTCCAGATGTTGAATGTGAACCGACCCATGGGAAGTAAGCAATTTCGTGCAGTAAAGATTCGTCAGAAATTTCGAGATTGTCATGGTTGACTAGCAAAGTTGTCAAGACATCTTTTGGTAAGTCGTCTGCAGATTTTGTTTGTTGCGACACTTGTTCAATCAGCGCAAGCCTATTTTTGCGCGCTGGCTCAAAAAATTCTTTTGCAAATAGTTCAAGTGCAGCATTGCCTTGCTCAATTACAGACTGTTTGTCACCGATGAAGTGGTTGACGCTTGAAGCGCGAGCAAGCGAAGCCATGATGTCTGCCAACAAAGAAAACCTGTCTGGGTCGTTGCCAAGATCAATGCCAGCGATCCCAGCTGAGATACGCATCATTGTCAAGCGGGCGAGTTGCAGAAGATCTACTTGGCTGCCAACAATATGCGGTTGAATACTTTCGTAGATGTTGTTAGGGATCAAATTTTTCTCCCAAAAAGCAAAAGTGTCACGGCGAAAAAGTCGATTCTCTAGTCGACGACGCGCGTTATGTTCTGCGCCGTGCAAATTTACAATCACACCGTGCATCAGCGCGATGCCTTCGTCGTATAGACCCTGTCGCAGATCTCGATTACGCAAAGCCGATTTGGCGTCAACCCAACTAGAAAGCGTGATGTTTGACATTTTTTAGTTATCTCGAATTACTGCGTCGTCGCCCAGTTAAATCCGAGACTATTTTTCAAATAAAACGTGGTACTGGCCCCAATACGGACGCTTTGTCGTTGTGTCGATCTTGGCCGGTTGGCTTGGGTCGGCGACAACATTTCGATCAAACATCGCCTGAACAGCCACGGTGGCTAAGCCAAATTCGTAGTCAGAAGTGTCTTCTGATCTTTCAGATAGTCCGGCGGCAAGTTCTTGACCGATACATGCGTGCATTCCGTGACCGAACGAGAGACCCCATGCGGCCACATTCGGTGTTGAAATTTGGCGATGTGGATCAAACTCGTTTGCATCAGTGCCGAAAATTTCAGCACTGCGGTTTATCGACATCAGGTCAATAGTCACTGTTGAATTCTTCGGAACGATAGTTCCCGATTTGAGAGTTACATCTGACAATGCTCGACGCATCGCAGTTGGGCTTGAAGGGTTGAGGCGAATTGTCTCGAACATTGCCCGTTGCACGAACGACTTGTCGTTTGTTATTAGCGCAGCATCCTCAGGGTGTTTCTTTAGCCAATTAAACAAATTATCGAGAGTGCGAACAAATGCGGTAGCAGACGTGTGAGCGCCAGCGAGAAGAAAGAACGCGATCTCTTTCAAAATTATTTCATGTGGAAGATGCAGAGAGTCTTCATTTTTAAGTAGTTCGGTGAGAATATCTTTTGGTAAGTTTTCGCTACTGCCATTTTTTGAGTCGGCGATAAGTTTTTGTCGTCGAGCAATAGATGGTGCTAAAAACTGTGTGTCAAACTCAGACTTTGCTTGCTCAATTTCTACCGTAACTTCAGCCGGGTCACGGGTGGTGTGGGCGAGTGTTGCACCTTCAATGAACTTCATCATGAAGTTGTAAAGATTGGCGGTCTCTTCTTTGGTTTTAAGCGGCCGATCAACGCCCGCATTGAGCGCCGCAAGATTCATCATCAGCTGGTGTGAGAGCGTTACGAGTTCAGCGCGACCAGACTGCACAAACGGTTCAAGTGTTTCTGAAATTACTTGTGGAAACAAATCTCTTTCATAATGCACGAGGGTCTCGCGACGAAACAAACGATTTTCGAGTCGTCGGCGCGCGCGATGCTCATCTCCGTGCAGGTTGACGAGCACACCCTCCATCACGACTTCACCGGCGTCGTATAGGGCCTGCTTGAAATCTTTGTGACGATAAATTTCTTTTGCTTCTTCGAAGTTTGTTACCGTCAACACGTTTTGTGAATTCATTAAGAAATGACCCCCAGACCCATTCCACCATCTACCGAAAGTACGGTACCAGTAACCCATTCGGCTCGAATTAGATATTCGATTCCTTCAGCAATTTCGAGTGAAGTACCAATTCGCCCAACCGCATGATGGTTCGCAATCGACTCAAGTCGTTTTGCTGCGGCTTCATCGTCGAAGAGTCCGGCGCGTTGATTGATCTCAGTCAAAACTGCACCAGGTCGCACCGCATTAACACGAATCTTTCGCGGTCCTAATTCTGTTGCCAATACTTTTACCAATGCTTCAAGAGCACCTTTAGTTGCTGCGTATGGCGCCGCACCCGGGTATGCGCGAACTGTATACACAGATCCGATGAAGATGATTGCCCCCTCGGTCGCTACAAGATGTGGAAGCGCAACCTGAGTCAACATCATTCCTGAAATCACATTGTCATTAAAAACTTGTAGAAGTCTTTCTTCTGTCCATTCTTCAACTGGCTTTCGCTCCATGTTGCCAGCGTTAGAAATTAAAGCGTCTATACATCCACCGTGAGAAACCGCCGCATCAATTAGTTTTTGGCGATCGGCACTGATCGTGACGTCTGCAGTAACCCAGGCGCAGTTGCTGCCAATTTCTTTGGCGACAGTTTTGATTCGATCTTCTCGCCGACCACAAATAGTTACTTTGGCACCTTGGGCCGCAAGATAGCGAGCAGTCGCTTCACCAATACCTGAGCCACCACCAGTTATAACAACTGACATTTCTTTAATTGGTTTCATTATTTACTCTGACGGGCCAACTGAGTCAACACTTTTAGGTCGTGGAAGTGTCGACAAAATACTCATTGTGACTCCACCGTCTACGAGAATGTTTTCACCAGTGATGTATGAAGACTGCTCTGATGCGAGAAACGAAACTAGGTTTGCGATGTCTTGAGCAGTTCCGAGTCGCCGAAGCGGAATTCGCTTCTCTCGCGCCTCACGAATTTCTAGATCGGCGTGCACAGCGTTGCTCATGCCAGCATCAATTAGCCCTGGGGCAATTGAGTTGACACGAATACCGTGTGGGCCCCATTCAAGTGCCATTTGTTTGGTCAGCAAAGCAACACCAGCTTTTGTTGACGTATAAGCACCACTATTTGGGCCTGGGACTACGCCATTCATTGATGTGATGCTGATTATGTTTCCAGGTTTGCCATCGGCAATCATCAGCGCAGCAACTTGGCGCGAAACAGTGAAAGTTCCGATCAGATTGACGCGAACTACTGCTTCAAACTCTGATTGAGCGAGCGTTAGTAATGGCCCAAAGCGAACTATCCCAGCATTGTTAACTAGCAAATCTGGTGTCGAACCAAATTGCTTTATCGCTTTTTCTACCGAATTTACATCTGAAACATCTGCAGAAATAGCAACACTGTTTTTTGGCAACTTTTCTTCACGTTCAACATCGGCAACATTCAGATCAAGAATTCCGATATGCCAACCTTCAGATGCGAGTTGATTGACAATTACTCTGCCGATTCCGTGGGCTCCACCTGTGACGATTGCACTCTTCATTTTGAGTAGGCAAGTTCTCTTGTCAGCGCAACATCTGACCAACCCGAAGATTGCTCTCCGCGAAGCATCGCGCGCGGCTCAATCGGCGAGAGGTCGACATTTTTGCCACGACAGAAAAGGTGGCGAAACAAACTTTTATCACCTAGTAGCGAAATATTTTTTGAAGGATCGCCATCAAGAACTAAAACATCAGCGCGATACCCGGTAGCGATGCATCCGGTTTCACCGTCTTGATCTAATGCGACTGCGTTGTCTTTGGTTCCACAAGTAATTGCCTGAAGTGGGGTCATTCCGAGATGCTTTACGAAGACTTCCATTTCGCGAGCATGCCAATGCCCGTATGGCGTCATTGAAAAACCGCTTTCCGAGCCGCACAACAGTTTTACGCCAGCGTCATATGCCTGTCGTAATTTCGCACCAGTGTTTTCAAGTTCTCCAGCGAAGATTGATTTTGCTGAAGATGTTGCGCCAGCTTTATGCCCGAACTCTGAAAGATTCGCAAGGAATGTAAAGACCGGCCCAACAGGAACTTTCTTGTCGATGATCGCTTCAAGCGATGCATCACCAAGAAACGATGCATGCCAAATTATGTCGACACCAGCCATCACAGAATCAAGAGTTGCTTTGTCACCACGACAGTGCGCTGTTACTCGCACACCCAAATCGTGCGCTGTATCGCAAACTACTTTCAACTCTTCGCGTGTCCAGACTTGAATCTCGCCCGAACGTGTAGGGATAGAACCAGTGACATGAATCTTTATGCAGTCTGCGCCATCTTTAACTTGACGACGCACAGCGAGCACAGTTTCTTCTTTGTTGCGTACGACTTCGGCGTACCCGGCAGTACCAGAATCAGGAATCAATTTGCCGGCCGTTCCGCCAACTGCAGTCATCAGTGCATAAGAACCAGATTTCATAGTTGGGCCTTCAACGACACCAGCGTTAATTGAATCGCGAAGTGCTGGCCCGATGTTGAAGATGCCATCAACATCAAACATTGAAGTTACGCCGGCTCGCAAAACTTTTCTAACGTTGTAAGCGGCGAGAATTGCGGCAGTTGCTGGGTCGCGATGCATAAATAGCTCATCATTGGTTCGCGGTTCGCCAAGAGTGATATGGGTGTGTGCATCAATTAGCCCAGGCATCACTGTGAGGCCGGTTGCATCAACACGTCGCACTTCGCGCTCACTAGATTTTTCAACTACAAGGTTCTTGCCAACGGCGACAATCCTGTCGCCCTCAATTAATACATCGGTATTCGGCTGAGGTTGTGAGCCAGTGCCGTCAATTACGTTTCCACCGCTAATCAGTACCGCGTGCAAGGGGATTCTCCTTTAATGAAGTGAATCAAGGATACATATATATAGCCATATATATGTCTATATATACGTCTACGAAGGGTATTGCATTCCTGCCCACCAAGCCTGAAGTTGCGGTCGGGCAGCGATGTCAACGATTTCAATTCGTTGTCCTAAAGGATTTTGAAAGTATGCAAAGCGGGCGGGCTGCCCATCCGCATCAACCATCCACGATTCAAGTTTGTGGCCATCACTAACGAGATCTGAAATTGACTTTTTGAAATCGTGTGACCACCATCCGAGGTGATGCGGGCCGCCGTTAGGCACATGATCCCAAGGTGAGCCAGGACATTTTTGAATAAGTTCGACATGCATTGGATCATGAATTGAATAAGTTACAAAAATTGAAAATTCAGTTATCGCTGTCGTTGGAGTTTGTACTTTGATAGTGCGAATTGTTGGTGTTGCCCATTGCAACCCAGTCGAGCCAAATGCTTTCATTGATAACTCGAGATCATCTACCACCCATGCGATGTGATATAGGTCAGTGTTATTTAATGGCATAAAAATTAAAGATTAAAAATTCTTTTCGCGTTTCCACCCAAAATTTTATTCACATCATCTTCTGAAATATCTAATTGTTCGACCATTTGTCGATATCCGTCTTCTGCATCCCAGCCGCCAAAGTTTGAGCCGAGAAGAACTCGGTCGCATCCTTCGGTGTCAACAAGAAATTGCAATGCGTCGCTGCGATGCACAGCAGTATCAAAACTTAACTGCGCCCATTGTTCGTCGAATGGCCGATTGAGCAGACCTTTGCCAAATGGTCGTTTTTCGAGAGCAGCCTGCAGTCGACCTTTTTGATACGGCGCGAAACCACCACCATGAGCGATGTGGACTTTTAATTTTGGATGTCGATCAAGCACACCTGCAAACAGTAAGTGCGAAACCGCAAGACCCTCATCAATTGCAAAGCCATAAATGACATCTAACTCCCATTTGTTGAAAAAATTATCAGGTGTCTGATATGTGCCTCGTGGGCCAGGGTGAATAACAACGGGTATGTCTAATCGTTCGTGCTCAGACCATAATTCTTCAAATCTCGGGTCAGAAAGTGCGAGGCCATTGACGTCGGTACCGATGTAAGAGCAGACCATGCC
>JBAXAW010000033.1:0-17302 GCA_037142305.1 Actinomycetota bacterium | reverse complement strand
GATTTCGTGAGCAATGCGAACAATTGCGCGGCGCACATCTGTCGCGCTCATCACCTCATGCGGCGTGTCTGACCTCGTGTTGATACTCAAAAACGTCCTTCCGTTCGAGCCTCACAGGACTCAATTTACGGTTGCCTAATAATTAATCAATACCGACGCAAATATAGCACGCGCGCTAACCCGATATTTTGCGTTGATAAACAATCCACCATTCATTGGCATATGAAATTGCGAACTGTGCAGAGACCTCTCGCCAAGTTTTTTGCATACCTTCGTCCATAGCTACGGGTAACACCACGAACTCAATGTCGTTGGTGAACGGCAGAACGTCACCGGTTGCAAATGCATCCATTCCATATAAGGCTCGCTTGAATGGAACCGGAAAAACATAGATTCGTTTGCGGCGCGCTAAATGCGCGGTCAACGGGTGATACGCGCTAACAACCGCATCATCTGGAATTTTGCTCAACGCCACACGCGCCGCAATAACAGCAGGATTGCTTGACCCATTGTACGAAACTTGAGTTCGCGCACCAGGCAACGGCGCCCAAAGGTATGCGCAACTAAGCGTGCTCAACGCGCAAATAAAAACGACTATGCGCCGCAAATTTTTTCTCAGCCGTCCGAGTGCGAACGCTGTGCCGATCACAAGCACAGGTACCACCACAAACGAGTAGTGATATTCAATGTGATATTGATACCAAAAATTGCTGAAAATATTTGTGAAGATAACCAGCACTGCGATCGCCGCAACCTCGGGAAACACAACGAACCCGAGCGCGACAGGTGCGACAAGTTGCAAAACATAATGCGGCCGAGAATCACTAACAAGGTACCTCAGCATCGACATCGGGTCGCTGAACAAAGTTCTGATCGAACCCGCTAACCCACCGAATGGAATTCGCCATCCGTTTCTAAATGGCACGCCATTTATCCCACGTTGAATTCCGAAAACCGCGACCGCTGAATACCAAAACGACGTCACCGATGTAAATAATCCCATCTTTTGGTTCTTACGCCAAGCAACCCATATGCCTAGTGGTATCAAAATCAGAGAGACATCTTCTTTAACGCTCATCGCTAGCAACACGGCGATGATATACATTCGCCATTTAGATTCGAATGCTGCATAAAGTGCCGTCGCAATAAAAACTCCCAAAAATGCATCGGGATGAAAATTTTCTAGAGCAATCCACACGGTGGCGGGATGCAGAAGATACGTCGCAACAAAAACGGTAGCCATCGCTTCACTTTCTAAGCGTTTGCGTGTATACAAAAACACAGGCACCGCCCCTGCGACGATTGCAAGAGCTTGAATCACGAACAGAGTTGATGTACTGCCGATGATCCAATAAATCGGCACCAGAAATAAAAGTATGAAACTCGTATGGTCGCCAAATAAATTGCGACCCATCAGCGTTACAAATGGACTGTGAAACCGAGACAACAGCCATATCCCTTGGTCATAAAGACCGAAGTCGTAAGCAGAAGTTGCCAGGCTTCGGTGCATTTCAACACTCAATGCCGCAAAATAGAAGCCGACAACAGCGATCATTGATGCCGTCACGACTTCCCATACGGATGCCGACTTGATTCGATCACCCAAATTATCTAGAAATCGTTTCGTGTTAAACGCCCTTTGAACGAACCTGCTTTGCAATTGCCGATAATACACCGTTTACATATCGGCCAGATTCTTCTGTCGAAAAGCGTTTTGCAAGTTCTACAGCTTCGTTGATGACAACCGCAGTAGGAACCTCAGGTCGATCAATCAGCTCATAAATAGCCAAACGCAGAACATTGCGATCAATTGCTGGCATGCGATGAATTGTCCAAGTATGTGAATACTCAGTGATCATCTCGTCTAATTGACTCTGCCGTGAAGCCACACCAGATGTGAGAGAAGAAACCAATTCATCTACGGCAAGTATTTGAGCCGAAACGATTTCGGATACTGGCAGGCTTCGTGACTCAGCCTCGTATAAAAAATGTACGGCTCGCTCACGCGCCGAACTACGAACATCCTCGCCCGGTTTTGAGTTACGGGTCGACGCCATCAAACTCTCGTTATATATTCGCCTGATCGTGTGTCAACTTTGACTCGGTCGCCAATATTTACAAATAATGGAACCTGAATGACTTTGCCGGTTTGCAAAGTGGCCGACTTGCGACCACCAGAAACTCTGTCGCCTTGTAGACCAGGTTCTGTATTTGCGATATCAAGTTCGACAGTCACGGCAATTTCAACGCTGACAATTTCGCCATCATGCGTCGCGATAATTGCGATGCCATTTTCAACTAAATAGTCGGCGACTTCACCTAGAGCAGTTGGGCTGACATTCATTTGGTCAAAGGTCGCGGTATCCATAAAAACGAAGTCGTCACCGTCTTTATACAAGAACTGCATATCATTTTTATCAAGAATCGCTTGCTCAACGCGGATGCCGGCGTTGAATGTTTTTTCCAAGACGTTTCCAGACCGCAAGTTTCGAAGTTTGGTACGCACGAATGCGCCACCTTTGCCAGGCTTGACGTGTTGAAAATCGATCACTGTAAAAAGATTGTTGTCAATCTGAAGAGTGATGCCGTTCTTTAGGTCGTTAGTTGAAATTGCAGGCACTTGCGATCCTTTTTCGTGTGGGTAAGTATTCGACAGCCGCTTTGCGTGACGACCACAAGGTCTTCAATTCGCACACCACCGAGCCCTTCACGATAGACGCCAGGTTCAACAGTTACTACCTCACCCACTTCGAGTGGTTCGGCAAAGCCATTTCTTACCCAAGGCATTTCATGAATTTGCAGGCCGACACCGTGCCCTGTGCTGTGACTAAATTCTGAACCAAACCCCGCTTGCGCTATGAAATCTCGACACTGGCGATCAACTTCTTGCGCCAATACGCCAGCGCGAACATGGCTTAGACCAAGTAGTTGGGATGCGCTGACGACTTCGTGCATCTCACTCAGCACAGAGTCAACTTCGCCGATCAGATATGTACGTGTCATATCCGAGTGATAACCATCAACCAACCCACCAACGTCAATCACCACACTGTCGCCTTCAATTATCTTTCGACTAACTGGACGATGATGTGGGCGCGCAGCATTTGGGCCGCTGGCGACAATCGTGTCATAACTCGTGAATTCAGCCCCATGTTTTCGCATTCGATAATCGAGTTCATCGCGAATATCTCGCTCTGTTAGACCTAACACGAGCATTGGCTCGACTTCGCTAAGCGCTGCATCAGTTGCACTCGCCGCCAACTCCATTCTTTGAATCTCAGGTTCAGATTTACGCCTTCGCAATTGCGGCACCACAGCAGAAACTTTGACTAGCTCCGAATCTATTTGTGCAGACATAGTCTCGTGAGCCGTAAACGTCATTTCTGCTGGATCAAAACCAACTGTTTTCAAATTTTTCGTCGTGTGTAAGACACCTTCGCGCAATTCTGTTGCACTTCGACCCTCAATAACAGAACATTGCGCTCCCGAATTCTTGATTTGCTCACGAGATTGGTCACCGTAACGACCATCAACAATCAGCACCATGTCGTCGGATCGTACAAATAATGTGCCAGCTGAACCTGTGAAGCCAGTAAGCCAACGAATGTTGTTTAGGTCTGTGACTAACAGTGTGGTGACACTATTGTTTGTCGTCTGCTCAAGTCGTTGCCGAACGAGAACATCACGACCCGCAACACTCAGAGGCAACAATTTTATAGTCATTGCTGGGCTCACTTTTTGTCAGCGAGCAAAGTCGCAACTGCATTTATCGCCAATGTGTAACCGCGCGCACCGAACCCAGCGATTGAACCAGACGCAACTGGTGCGATCACACTTTCGTGACGCCACGACTCACGGGTTGCTGGATTTGAAAGATGTACTTCAATAATTGGTCCAGAGAATGTTGCAAGCGCGTCACTGAGACTCCATGCGAAGTGCGTTAACGCTCCTGGGTTAATAATGATCGCGGCGCAACGAGACCGTGCGTTATGAATCGCAGTTACCAATTCTCCAGCACTCTGAGCAACCAACGTCTCAACATCAAATCCAAGTTCGGCGGCAGTCTGCTTGGCACGGTTCATATGATCGTCAAGAGTCGCGGTGCCATAAATTTCTGGCTGACGCTGTCCAAGCAAATTTAGATTTGGACCACTGAGAATCAACACGATCGGTAAAGGTGATTTGGCCATGCTGACTAGGGTAGTTCCATCGCGTCAAAGGCCTGATGTAGATATTTTTCTTCTACACCACTAACGATTTCAACACCATTTACGCCGTCTAGTACAAACGTCAAGCCGTTGATTGCCTTCTTATCATGACGCATTAAATCAATCAAAACTTTTCGATCAACTGTGCTTGGTATCACGACCCCGAGACCATACGAGTCACTAATCACTTTGTAGTGATGACCGAGTCTCACATCGTCGATACGCCCCAAACTATGTGCGAGGTGTGCTGCGAAAATCATGCCAATCGCCACTGCCTCGCCGTGCGCTAATTTGAAATCGCTTGACCGCTCTAGTGCGTGCGCAAGAGTGTGACCATAATTGAGAACTGCTCGCCCACCTTGTTCGCGCTCGTCGGCGGCCACGATCTCAGCTTTAATCTCAACACATCGCGCAATTCGTGCCGACAATTCAAGTGCAAGCAAATCGTCGCCAGTTAAGAAATGATATTTAGCAACTTCTCCAAGTCCACATCGCGTTTCGCGATCTGGCAGTGTCTTTAGTGCATCAATATCGCAAAGCACTGCGCTGGGTTGCCAAAATGCACCGACTAAATTTTTTCCTTGCGCGATATTTACACCGGTCTTTCCGCCAATCGCTGCATCCACCATGCCGACCAAAGTTGTTGGAATCTGAACAACTGCAGTGCCACGATGCCAACTTGCAGCCGCAAAGCCAGCAACATCGGTGACCATTCCTCCACCTAGACCGATCACGACATCTGAACGTGTTAAACCTAACTTCGCAAATTGTTCCGAAATAACTTCGATTGTTTGCAATGATTTAAACTGCTCACCGTTGCCAATTAGCACCGTCGTATGTGGCAACGAAAGTTTTATTGAAAAAGGAATATTCTCTTGGGTTACGATCACTGCACGTTTTGCTGTCTTGGGAAGAAAGCTTTCAAGCTCTTTTGACGCACCGCTACCGACAACTACCGAGTAAGACCGATCAGCAAGAGCAACTGTGATTTTATGACTTGTCATCGACTCGAACTGTTTTCTAACGAGCACAAACTTATGATTTGGTCGACTACATCAACAATTGATAGCGATTGCGTCACAAGATGATGCGTTGCTAGTTGCTGATACAACGGCTCGCGATCAAGGCGCATCTTATTTAGCGACCCGACGGGATCGCCATCCAAGAGCGGTCGATGCTTGCCCCGACCAGTCCGTGAAATCAAGGTTGGTGTCGGAGCATCTAGCCAGACGATGCACTGAGCGTTTTTGCACAATAAATCACGATTTGACTGAGAAATAATCGCGCCCCCTGCCACTGCTAAAACAATTGCTGAATTGGCGGCACACAGTTCAACAAGTGCCTCTGATTCAAGTTTACGAAAAACATCCTCACCTTGAATTTCGAAAATCTCGCGCACTGATGTCTTGGCTGTTTTCTCAACTTCCTCATCGCTGTCTCTGAAAACTAAATTTAGACGCTCGGCCAATGCACGACCGACTGTAGTTTTGCCCGAGCCCATCAATCCGATAAGCACGATCATCTTTGAAGCATCGCCAGAAACCACGGCGTCAGCAAACTTCAGCGCAGTCTCTGCGCAAAGTTTTGTACATTCTGCTTAAACTCAGCAACGCTGTCACCACCGAATTTTCTTTGCGCTTCTTGCGCCAATACGAGTGCGACCATCGTTTCAGCAACAACACCCATTGCCGGTACAGCCGTAACATCCGTGCGTTCTTTGAAACTTACCGTTTCTTGTTTGGTCACCATGTCTACTGTTTTCAAAGTCGGACGATTCAAAGTCGAGAGCGGCTTCATCGCAGCGCGAACGACGAGCATCTCTCCTGTTGTCATTCCGCCTTCTGTTCCACCCGCGAGTGAAGTTTCGCGTTTATATGAATTATCTTTTGAATCCCATGTGATCGCGTCATGCGCGAGACTTCCGCGCCGCGACGCTGTTTCAAAGGCGTCGCCAATCTCAACGCCTTTGACAGCCTGAATACTCATTATTGCTTGCGCTAGTAGTCCGTCGATCTTTCGATCCCAGTGCACGTAACTTCCGAGGCCAACTGGCAAGCCATAGGCCAAGACTTCTACGATGCCGCCAAGACTGTCACCATCTTTTGCCGCTGCTTCAATTTCGGCAATCATTTTTGCTTCAGCAGTTGAATCAAAACATCGCACCGATGACTCATCGATTTTCGTTAAATCTTGAGGCTGTGGCCGCGCCGCGTTTTCGTTTCGAGCGCTACCAAGTTGCAAGACGTGCGACACAACAGAAACGCCGACTTGTGCAAGAAAAACTTTGGCCAACGCGCCTGCTGCGACTCTGGCTGCCGTCTCTCGCGCGCTTGCTCGCTCAAGCACATCGCGAGCATCATCAAAACCATATTTCTGCATGCCAGTTAGATCAGCGTGACCAGGTCGAGGCTGAGTCAGGGGCTTTTTTGTTTTTCCTGGCGCAGGTGACATTTCTTCATGCCACACATCACTGCGAAACCACTCACTATTTTTGATTTCAATCGCGACTGGGGATCCAAGTGTTCGCCCATGGCGGATACCGCTGAGCAAAACTATTTCGTCTTCTTCAAATTTTTGACGCGGTCCCCGACCGTATCCAAGACGTCTGCGAGCCAACTCATCGCTAATGTCTTTTGCTGTTACAACCATGCCAGCGGGCAGGCCTTCAACGATGACTACAAGAGCCTGACCATGGCTTTCGCCCGCGGTTAAATAACGAAGCATAAAGAACAGGCTACCTCTAGCGCCTCATGAGAACCAGATATTAAAAAGACCCATCCAAAAAAACACGAAATTTCAGGTGCGTGCCAAATGTGCCAACGCACACTCGCGCATCAAGGCCGTGTCTCCCATTTGGCCGATCCAATATTGTTGTTGAAGTGCTGCCTGATGCACCAACATTGATAATCCATCTACGACTGTTGCTCCGGCGTTTTGTGATGCAAGTAGCAGACCGGTGATTAACGGTTTGTACACAGCATCAAGCACCACATGGGAAGAATTAATCAGCGAAACATCAATCGGCGAAACTTGCGAACCTTGCTCATCTCCAAACCCAACGGGGGTTGTGTTGATAATAATTCGAGTATTAAAAATCGTATTTGCAGTCTCATCAGACGAAACGACTCGCGCCGAGCCACCGACGCGGTTCACTAAATCTTGCGCGCGTTGCGGTGTGCGATTAATTACCGCGACGTCGCTCGCGCCACGTTGCACCATTGAATAAGCGACGGCACTTGCTGTACCACCAGCACCAAGCACGACGACACGCTCACTTTTTATTGAAGATTTCATCGCCTGCTCAATAGCGTTGCAACAACCCTCGCCATCAGTATTTGTTGCCCATAGTGAGTTGTCTGGTCTGAGCACAACTGTGTTCGCAGAATTCGTTACACGAACCACTTCATCGACTTCACCACGTTGAGTGACAATTTCGGATACAGCGTTTTTGTGTGGCATCGTTACCGAGAGACCGCCAATGCCAAGTGCAGCCATTGAAGAAAGAGCATCTTCAACTCGTGCAGGCTGAACATTGAAAGCAACGTAAAGCCAATCGACATTGAGTGATTCAAAAATTGCGTTGTGTATCACCGGAGACAGACTTTGGGCAACTGGTGATCCGATCACGGCCGCGAGTCGTGTCGCACTGGTTATCAGTCTATTTGTATCCAAAATTTACTCTCGCTATTTTTGTTTCATGGCAAGAACCCACCGGCTCTCGAATTTTCTACATTGATCAAATGATCTTGTTCTGTGGCAGCAAAAGTGTGTCCACCGTTAGCATCACTCAAGACGTAAAACAAGTAAGCACAGTTTTGAGACTTCTTCATTCCGGTACACATTTTGTCACTCAACTCTGGATTCGGAGCAGGATTTAATGCCGCCCTTATTGCAGCACGACCTGGGCTAGCAATTGGCGTCGGAGGTAAGCCTTTATACAGGTAAGAGTTATAAGGCGAATCAATCGCCTTCAATTCGGCAAACGTCGCATTCTCAGGTGTGTTGTAATACAAGGTCGCGTCAATTTGCAGCGGCATTCCGCGTTCTAGGCGATTATAAATAACACGCGAAATTTTGCCGCGGTCAATTTCAAGCTTCGCTTCTCGTTCAATGATTGAAGCGATAATCAGAACTTGGTATGGCGACTTACCGACTTTGGCTTGTGAGTCCGCAAGACCTTCTTGATTACCGACTCGCTCCATCAATCTCAACATTCTGTCAACCACACTTGTTGCAGATTCATCGCCAGATATTTGATATGTATCTGGAAACAAAAGTCCTTCAAATCGAAAAGGGACTGTGTCAAGTGAAGCCAAAACTTTCGGAAAATATTCAGATGTTAATAACTCGTTCGTCATTGCTTCGTAGAAACTTTGCGATGAAATTCGAGTTGTTTTATCTTCAATTCGTTGAGCGATTTGTTTTATCGTAAAACCTTCAGGAAACGTAACTTTTGTGAAAGTAATCGAAGGACTCTTATTTAACTTCTTCATAATGTTGCCGATGTGCTCATGTTTGATAAGCGCAAAATAACCTGGCTGAAGGTCTATTCCACCTTTGCGATCTACATACCAACGAAACACACTCGCGTTAGCGATGAAGCCTTCTTGCTCGAGACGCTTGCTTATAGAGATTAATGAATCACCAAGATTTACGGTGAAGTTAGTCGCCACAGGTTTGCCACTAGTTACTGAATCCGGTGGATTTACCTGTCGCAAGTACCACATGCCAGTTGCGCCAACTGACAACAAGACCGTCATTACGACCGCGAGTGCAATCAATACCGTGCGTGAATCTGGTCGCAGATCTAAAGGCTGTGTTTCGAATTCACTGTTGCGCCACGCATCCGGACCATCCCAAGGGTCGTCAGTCCATTTTCCGTTTTTACCGTTATCGCCGTTATCGCGATCATCGTGTTTACGAGTCATGACTTAAGGCGATCCACATGATCAAGCCAACCTTGCAACATCACGGCGGCTGCAATTTTGTCGACGACTTTTCGGCGCGCCTGCGCATTCATATTTGCTTCAATCATTGATTCGTTAGCAGTCTTGGTTGTCAAGCGTTCATCATGTGAGTGAACTGGCACAGTCAGCGATTTTGTCATTTCTTTAATTTCATCCAGAGCCAATCGTGCAGCCGGGCCTACTGCCCCAGCCAATGTGAGTGGCAAACCGACAACAACACACTCTGCTTCGTATTCGTTAATGATCTCTTGAATTTTCTTATGGTCTTGCGAATGATTAGAACCACGCGCAATCACTACCAATGGTGAAGCAATAGTTCCACTTGAATCACTAACTGCAATCCCGATCCGCTTGCTCCCAAGGTCAACGCCAACACTGCGCATCGATGGTCTAGACAATCTCAGCCGCTGCAAGCATCGAAAGTTGTAACGCTTCATCCAGCGCTTCAACTATCTTTCCGCCTGCAGTTGCAATATCACCTTTGCCACCACCACCACCACCGACCTTTTTTGCCGCTTGGGCAATCAACTCACCTGCTGCAGTTTTGATTCCGACCCCAGTCGCCGCTACCAACGCCACGCCACCACTCGGGGTAATGCCACCCAACACAACTGCCTTAATCGCAGGGTTCAAACGCACCGCAATTGCAAGTTCTCTCAGATCAGCAGGCGCGAGTCCGTCGACGCGTTCAACCACGACTCCATTATTATTTTTCACAATCATCTCGCCAGCGCGAGCTCTTGCTGATGCTGAGCGCAAAGACTTGATCTCGTCGCCAAGTTCTTTCACCTCGGCAATTTTGCGAGCGAGTGTTTCAATCAATGCTTCAGAATTTGTACTCAACATCTCGCTGGCAACATTGACTTGGTTTAGCAACGCAGAAACATACTCAACCGAATTCAGACCAGTCACGGCTTCAATCCGGCGCAAATTCGAGCCAATCGAACTCTCTTGAACAATTTTTATCAGGCCGATATCTCCAGTTGCCGATACGTGTGTGCCACCACAAAGTTCAACCGAAGCGCCTGCCTTTAAGACTCGCACGATTTCACCGTATTTGTCACCGAAAAAAGCGATGGCTCCTGCTGCAGTGGCTTCACCCTTTGAAGTTTCATAAGCATCAACTTTGGCGTTCGCCAACACTTGCGCATTGGCTATCTGTTCAATTTGCTCGACTTCTTGCGCCGATAATTGTGCGTAATGACTGAAGTCGAATCTCAATCGTTGTGGCGAAACCAACGAGCCTGCTTGCTTAACATGTTCGCCCAACACAGAGCGCAGTGCATGATGCAACAAGTGTGTCGCCGTGTGGTTTTTGCGCGTTGCATTGCGAGCGACCACATCAATAGTCGCCGTGACAGAATCGCCGATCTTAATTTCACCACGAATTAATTTGCCAACATGTTTTCGCAACCCCGGCAATGCAAAAACTGTGTCGGTAACGTTAAATTCGCCAGTTGGTGTGCGCAGCGTTCCACAATCTCCGACCTGCCCACCGCTCTCGGCATAAAACGGCGTGGTATCTAGGAAAATTTCGAGTTCAGATTCTCCAGCTTCAATAATCGCTAGAACTTTTGCCTCGCATGAATCTTGAAGGTAGCCAACAAAATTTGTTTGACTATTTTTGTCAAGGATTTCGCGATAGACCAACAACTGATCATCAACAGTTTGTGCACCTTTGCGAGCCGACTTGGCACGGGTTCTCTGTGCATTCATCTCAACATCAAAACCTGCAACGTCAACTTCAACATTGCGCTCTGACGCAATCTCTTGGGTTAACTCAAGAGGAAACCCATAAGTGTCGTGCAACAGGAACGCACTTGAGCCACTCAATGGCGAAGATTTTTTTGATAACTTTGCAACTTTGTCGATCGACTCAAACTCGGTCTCAAGAATCGTTAGCCCGTTCTTGAGTGTCTGCCTGAAACTTTCTTCTTCTTTAGTCAGCACACCCAAAATAAAATCTTTATTCGTAATTAAAGTTGGGTGCGCCTCACCCATGACTTCAATAGCCGTCTCGACAAGTTTTGGCATTACTAATTTTTCGGTACCGAGCAAATACGCATGACGCACCGCACGACGGAATATTCGCCGAAGTACATATCCCCGACCTTCGTTAGATGGAAAAACTCCGTCATTGACCAACATCGTCGACGATCGAGCATGTTCGGCAAGCACACGCAAAGAAAAACTTGCGCGATCCTGGTAATCGCCAACTTTATATTTTTGGGATGTCACAGATTGAGCTTGCTCAATCAGCGGAAACAAAACGTCTGTCTCCCAGATTGAATCTTTGCCTTGTTTGAGTGCAAGGATTCTCTCGAGACCTGCGCCAGTATCAATTGATGGTTTTGGAAGTGGTGTGCGTGAACCATCAGCAGCCTGATTGAACTGCATAAATACGAGGTTCCAGAATTCTAAAAATCGATCACCCTTTGGATCGTTAAGTGGCCCACCATCAGGACCAAATGCCGGACCACGATCAATGTGAATCTCAGAACAAGGACCACACGGGCCAGTGTCACCCATCTGCCAAAAGTTATCTTTATCGCCAAGCCGCTGAATTCGATTCATTGGCACTCCGACTTGATCGTGCCAAATCTGCTCAGCCTCGTCGTCGCTTTCGTGCACTGTTATCCAAAGTTGGTCACCGTCAAAACCAAATATCTCGGTTACTAACTCCCAGCTCCACGGGATCGCATCAGATTTGAAATAATCGCCAAAACTAAAGTTGCCCAGCATTTCGAAAAACACACAATGACGTTTAGTACGACCAACATCGTCAAGATCGTTGTGTTTGCCGCCTGCGCGCGCACACTTTTGAACACTCACCGCTCGCTTATACGGCGGTACTTCATCACCAACAAAAAATGGCTTGAAAGGCACCATGCCTGCAACCGTGAATAATACGGTTGGATCATGCGGAATCAGGCTTGCAGAATCAACCTTGGTATGACCCCGATCAGCAAAGAAACCAGTAAATGCATTGCGAAGATCATTCGCACTACGAATTTCAGACGTCATACGCGATAAGTCTACTCTTCGCGTCTAGCCACTAACTGTCAAGATTAGTTTCGCGAATTATCAAAAATCTTTGCGAGTTCTTCATCATCGAGACTTTCGCCCGATGTAACACCTTGCCACAAGGCAACGATATATTTTTTCAACGCAACAACCATGTCAGTCATAGTGTCTGCAATGTTCTCAGATGAAAATGCTTCTGAATCGTCTTCAACTTTTTTCTTCATGTAATTGATACCGAATACGGCAGCAGCAGCACCGAGACAAAACCAAAAAAGTCGCTTAGTCATTTTTATCCTTTTCGCTCGTGGTATCCAATTGTTGTTCAATTCGCTCAGCGATCTCGGTTTCTAATCCATGAGCGCTTGGCGTGTAGTAACTAGTCTGCCGAGAAATTGAACCTTTTGCTTGATCTGGCAAATATTGTTGCGAAACCCAACCCCTCGGGTCGTCGTGCGGGTAAATGTATCCAACTCCGTGCCCAAATTCTTTGGCTGCTTGATAATGACCATCGCGAAGGTGTGCAGGTACCTCACTCGAAACGCCCTTGCGAACATCCTCACGCGCAGACCAAATTGCTAGCGCGACACGATTACTTTTAGGCGCAGTCGCGAGATACACAACAGCCTGTGCCAAATTCAATTGGGCCTCTGGCAAACCAACGTGTTCGAGTGCAGTTGCTGCAGCGACCGCAACAACCAAAGCATTCGGGTCGGCCATACCGATATCTTCACTTGCCAAAATAACTAAGCGACGCGCAATAAATTTTGCATCATCACCAGATTCAAGCATTCGTGCCAGCCAAAATAATCCTGCTTGCGGATCAGAACCACGAATACTTTTGATGAACGCCGAAACAACGTCATAGTGGTCATCGCGACCATAACGCAATGCACTGACACCCAATGCTGCGTCAACATGACTTGTCGTGAGCGTCTCATTTTTTTCAGAGGCCAGTGCACATGCAACTTCAAGTGCAGTCAGCGCTTGACGAGCATCGCCACCAGAACGAGTCGCCAATGCGTCAAGTGCATCACTCTCTACTTGCACACCTTCTGCGAGCGCACCACGATCAAGCAAAATTCTCACGTCTTCAACCAGCAGTGGCTCGAGTCGAAATAAAGTGCTACGACTTCGAAGCGGAGAGTTAATTTCGAAATATGGATTCTCGGTCGTCGCACCAATCAACGTGATTACACCACTCTCAACAGAAGGCAAAAGCGCATCTTGCTGCGAAGTTGAAAAACGGTGAATTTCATCAATGAACACGATCGTGCCGCGACCAAATTGTCCGAGACGTTCGGCAGCTTGCTCAATAGATTCGCGAACATCTTTAACACCAGCGCTGACCGCAGAAAGTCTTTCGAAATGTCTTTGCGTAGTGAGTGCAACTACTTCAGCAAGAGTTGTTTTTCCGGTGCCTGGAGGTCCCCAGAAAATCACCGACGAAAGCCGATCAGCCTCAATGAGCACTCGCAGCGGTGAACCTTTTGCAACTAGGTGCTTCTGACCAACGATCTCATCGAGTGTTCGCGGACGCATTCGCGCCGCTAGCGGGGCTTGCGCTTTTAGCCGTTCAGTTGCTGCGGCACTGAACAGATCGTCTTTCATTTTGCTGCTGGTGGCAACAATCTGATTCCTAAATCTTTAAGTTGTGCCGATTCAACAACAGTTGGCGCATTGGTCATCGGGTCTGACCCTGATTGAGTTTTTGGAAACGCAATCACTTCGCGAATGTTGTCTTCGCCAGCAAGAATTGCCGTAAGTCGATCGATACCAAACGCGAAACCGCCGTGTGGCGGTGCACCATATTTAAAGGGCTGCAAGAAAAATCCAAAGCGATGATCAGCATCTTCATCGGAGATACCTAGGTAGCGAAATACTCGACGCTGCAACTCCGGTTCATGAATTCGAATCGAGCCCGAGCCGAGCTCCCAGCCATTGAGCACCAGGTCGTACGCCAACGCTCGCACCGACAAAGGGTCGGTCTCAAGACGATCAATATCATCTGGATGCGGGTGACAAAACGGATGATGCCCCGGCTGCGGAAGTTTCGTTGTCGGATTGATACCAACGAACATTGGAAAGTCGACAACCCAAACATAGCGATATGGCCCTTGATGCACCGGCGGACGGCCGAGATCATTTCGCAACTGCCCAAGCACCGAACAAGTTGTTGCCCAACTATCAGCAACAATCAAAACTAGATCGCCAGCCACCGCACCAGTTTGTTCAACCAATGCAGACTGCTCAGCGGGCGAAAGAAATTTAGCAACAGGCGATTCGAGCGCACCAGCCTCACCAACTTTCAACCACACCAGACCTTTTGCACCAAGTTTTTTGGCGCGCTCGGTTAGCGCGTCTAATTTATTACGACCGCTGGCTGCTTGTTGCGGATAATCAGCGTGCGAAACGCAGATCGCCTTAATTGATTCCGCCGAAGCAAACGCTTTGAATTCGGTTGCGGCGAACACACTCGTGAGTTCGACCAAAGTCATCGCAAAACGCAGGTCTGGCTTGTCGATGCCGTAAATGTTCATCGCTTCATGCCAAGTCATTCGCTCAATTGGCGGTGGTTCTGAGCCGGTGGCCGCTTTTGCTGCAGCGATCACCGCCGTCGAGATCATTGAAATGACATCGTCTTTATCAACGAAACTCATTTCAGCATCGAGTTGCATAAATTCGTATTGCCTGTCGGCACGCAAGTCTTCGTCGCGCAAACATTTCGCGATTTGGTAATACCGATCCATACCAGCGACCATCAACAATTGCTTCCAGAGTTGTGGCGATTGCGGCAACGCATAAAAAGAACCAGGTTCGTTTCGCGATGGAACCAAGAACTCGCGCGCCCCTTCTGGAGTGCTCGGCATCAATAACGGTGTTTCGATTTCTGTAAAACCCTGTGACTCCATTGATTTTCGAATTGCAGAATTAATTGCAGCACGAAGTCGCAGATTTTTCTGCATTCGTTCGCGACGAATATCTAGGTAGCGATATTTAAGACGTACATTTTCATCTACATCGTCACCACGTTGATCAATTGGAAACGGTGGTGGCTCAGCATTGTTAAGTACTTCAATTTTGCACTCAGCCAACTCAACTTCACCGGTCGGAATATTCGCGTTCACCGTGCCACCTGGACGCGCTTGAACTTTGCCAGTAACTCGAATTACCCACTCTGATCGCACATCAACCGTGTTGTCGACAACACATTGCACTATTCCGCTGAAATCTCGCAAATCTAGAAACGCAAGGTGTTCGCCGTGTTCACGACGCCGACCCACCCAACCACATAAAGTCACAACCTGACCAATATTTTCAGCACGCATGTCTCCGCATAGGTGAGTTCGTAATGCTGTGCTGTTCTTAATACTCATAATTATCTCTCATTTTCATTCGATGTATTTATTCGGGCCTGACTATTGATGTACTTTTCTATTTCTTTTAAAATATCTTGACGAGGCACAACATATTGTTCGCCAGACCCCATCGGTCGCAACATGACTGTCTCATTTTCAACTTCGTTTGAGCCAATAATCAGTGCAATGCGCGCCCCGCTGCGGTCAGCAGATTTCATTTGGGCTTTAATGCTTCGCAAATCATACGCCCGATCGGCGCTTAATCCGTGCGCACGAATTTGATGACACAGTTCATGAGCATGAGTGCCATCAACGGTGTCAACGACGAAAACATCAACCGCTTTACTCGGCGCGGCGAAAACACTTTCGGCGTCACATGCCAAAAGCGTGCGATCAAGACCGAGAGCGAAACCAATACCACTCGTCGGCGGTCCACCTAAAGCTTCAACCAATCCGTCGTACCTGCCACCACCACCAATCGCAGTATGTGCAGCTTCAAGCGCAGTTGAAACGAACTCAAATGTTGTGCGACGGTAATAATCTAAACCGCGCACTAGTCGATCATTAATTTTATATGCAATCTTTAATGCATCGAGTGCGCGCAATACCGCTTCAAAATGTTCGCGCGACTCATTGCTAATAGTTTCGCGAATCGCTGGCGCACCAACAATAATTTCTTGATCTGGTTCGCGTTTTGAATCCAAAACTCGCAATGGGTTTCGCGACAATGTTGCCCTACTCTCGGCAGTTAATTTTGATTCATGTTTTGCAAAATACTCCGCAAGTTTGTTCGCATACTTGTCCCGATCCCCAGAATCGCCGAGTGAATTAATTGAAAGTTCAACTTTCTGAAGCCCAAGCGCCGAATAAAACTTTGCAGCGAGGGCTATTACTTCAGCGTCAAGAAAAGCATCATCTACCCCGAGCGCTTCAATGCCTACTTGGTCAAACTGTCGATATCGACCTTGTTGTGGTTTTTCATAGCGAAAGTTTGGCCCGCTATACCAAACCTTCCACGGCGTAATTGGTCGATGCTCAACAAAAGCTCGACAAACGCTTGCGGTCTGCTCTGGACGCAACGCAATATGTCTTCCACCTTTGTCGTGAAAGTCGTACATTTCTTTGGTGACAACTTCGGTGGCCTCTCCGAGACGTAAAAAAACATCTAAATCTTCAAACATTGGCGGAATAATGTAGAGATAACCAGCCGCTTCAACGGTTGTTTCGAAGACTTCTTGAAATGCCCGCCAGCGAGCAGAATCAGGCGACAAAATATCGCGTGTTCCTGGCGAAGTCTTAAAATCAGGCACGCGAGAAGGCTAGACGCTTTGCCATTAAAAGTGCTTCATACATGGCGTGTTTCAATTATCGAAACGACTTAGTTATGACTAATTCTCTAGTTGACAGTCTCGTCGGCTGATTCTTGGTCGTGGGGATTACCTGGCATGACCCGATTGGCATCGTAGACCCCATCGATCCTCTTTATCATTCGCAGAACTGACTGCAAATGGCTTGGATCGGCAAACTCAAATTCAAAGCGCATCTTGGCAACACGATCAGCGCCGGTATGCGTGGTACAAGCGACAATATTTACGTGCTCATCTGAAAGCGCGTTTGCAACATCGCGCAACAACCGTGATCGATCTAGCGCAACTATTTCAACAGCAGCGATAAACACTGCGCCAGAACTTTCAGACGACCACTCGACTTCAACTAGACGTGCAGAGTCTTGCGTAAATAACGATGC
>JBAXAW010000032.1:0-17344 GCA_037142305.1 Actinomycetota bacterium | reverse complement strand
AGTGCGAAGTACTTCCAGGCAACTACGCACGCGACGAAGCCGAGCAATTCAAGCGGCAGATTGACCAGCCCGCGTTCGATTGACGGCAGAGATTTATTATCAATGGCAGTGCCAGTGAACGGCCACCAAAAAGTTTTCGTAGCAGTAAATGCTCCATCGTAAATTAAGTGCATAAACAAACCAATTGGCACTGCCAAGAGCCTTTGACGAATTGGCCGTCGACCAGCAGTTGCAATCATGATCGCAAACAACACAGCGATGCTCGTCACGACACTGTGCATCACACTGTGTGTCATACCAAAAGCCCGTAACAGACCGTCAAGCAAATCAGGTATCAACGCAGCAACTGCCAGAATTCGATAATCAAATTTTGGATCACGAAATACAAACCATACCGACCAAATAGAAGTTGCGATAAACCAAAAGAACATCGTCTAGATAAACAATCAGTTCACATCAATCAAACAACTAGATAGCAGTCGCAATTCGGACACTCTGGAATTTCATCTTCGGGGCATTTTTTAAGTGCAGACAATTCAACTGTAGATAGATCAAGATGACACGACTGACAAGTTGCGCTGTGTAAATCGGCTACTGCTGGCGTGGTTCGCTTATTTTTTTTAAGATCATAAAGTTTTATGAGTTCTGGGGCGATCATCGCAGACAAAGTAACGCGCTTCGTCTCGAGTTCAACTTTCGATTGCTCACACTGCTCTATCGCCAAAGCTAGAGCCCGTGTGGCTTGCTCAATGACTTCGTTCTGTTTGATTATCTGATTATTCAACTCAACTTGCTGGCGATCAAATTGCTCAGCAACTTCTAATAATGCCAATTCTCTGTCGTCATTAGCGCTTCGCACGGCGGTAGCCATTGTGATTTCATGCTGCAGTGCTTCGGCCTCACGCGGGGCAATAATTGTTTTAAGTTGCTGGGCATATTTAGCAATTGACGACTCACATTTCTTATTATCGATTTCGAGCAATTCAATATCGTGTTGAGCAACTTTGAGTTGTGCCATTACTGAAATCAACTCTTTATTGAAGCTATTCAACACAGTCGTTGCCGCGGTCAGGCTTGTCCGCTCAGTAAGTGTCGCCAACCGATGCTTGAGTTGGGTTAACGCAGTGTCAACTCGCTGAAGTTCTAGTAGCGGTTTCAGTGAAGCCACTAAGGCGCACCAGTTGTGGTTTGCACATTATTTTGCAGTGGCTTTCTACAATCGAAGAAATACAAACCAGGATTAGTAGATGGCACGGGCGAATACGGGTTTGAGTCGGTTGGCGCAATTGTTGTATCTGGAGTAAGCACGCTGATCACTACAGTATTGGCAACTGTCGGCTCAACGCCTTCTGGCGCGACGGTTGTGGTTGTTAATTTGGCTTCTTTTTTAGTGAGAGCAACCGTATTCACGGGAATCGTGCCAGAGATAACCTGCGCCGGGCACTCAACACCTGGCAAATAAAGCCGAAGTGGCTGTCGCGTTGGTGCTGGTGGTTTTGGGAAACTGAGTATTTCTAGACCCTTGTGCACATCATCCATATACGCCTTCCAAATCATCGCCGGAAACATTGAACCCTGCACTCCTCCGCGACCGGCAATAACAGAAGCAAACTCTGGAACATTTCGTGAAGTCATTTTTGTATATCCTTTCGGATCACCAACCCAAACTGCTGTTGAAAATTGCGGTGTGAAACCGACAAACCAAGCGTTGGTGTTGTTGTCTTGTGTTCCAGTCTTGCCAGCGGCTGGACGACCATCAGCAAGTGGAGTTCGTCGCGCTGTACCAAACTCGATTACGCCTCGCATGATGTCGGCGGCGTTGTTAGCCACATCACTAGGCAAAGTTTGTTCTGCAGCAGTTTCAACGTTCTCAAACAAAATCGTGCCCTTTGCATCTTCAATTTTTTGAATCATGTACGGCTCACGGTGCACCCCAGAATTAGCCAACGTTTGAATACCTGATGCCATATCCATTGCGCTGAGTTCATTGGCGCCCGTTGCCAAACTTGCGTAGGGCTGAATCGTGTAAGTCTCTTTGCTCAGCCACTCCGAAGCAGCCATGCGATACATCGTGGCCACCACACGATCTAGACCAACTATCTGCGACAACTTGGCATAAGCGCAGTTGATTGAAAGCCAAGTCATTGTTCGCAATGCAGCAGTTGGCTGACTCACACCTTTAGTGATTTCAAAAGGTTCATCCAAATTTTCTGGATTAGGTAGTGTGCACGGCAGAGTCCCATCTATCAAGTCATCTGGTTGCACACCCGCTTGCAATGCCGTCGCCAGAATAAAAAACTTAATGCTCGACCCAGTTTGTCGTCGACGCAATGCCAAATTGACTTCGCTTTGTCCGGCTTTGAAACCTGGGCCACCAACCATCGCGCGAATCGCACCTGTTTTTGAATCTAATGAAATCAGCGACGCTTGTATCCCAGCTTTATTTTCTGGTAGCTGATTTTTTACTGCTTGCTCGGCGGCAGCTTGAGCCTCCAAATTAAGCGTTGTATAAATTTTGAGACCACCTCTGAACAAAGCGTTATAGCGTTGCTGATATGTCGTACCCAACACGTCACTTCGGTTTAACAAATAATCCTTTGTAAATTCCGTGAAGTAGGTTCGTTCAAGATTTGAATTTTCTACTTTGGCTAACGCTTCAGGAATCGCGGGTTTGTCACCGATTTTGGTTCGCTCATCTTGACTGAGCAAACCAGTTGCGACGAGTCGATCAAGAACTTCTAGATACCGTGCGCGAGAACTATCAGGATGCGAGATCGGATCATAAGTTGACGGCGCCTGAATTAGCCCTGCAAGAAATGCACCGTTGAGTAAAGTCAACTCGCTGACACTTTTGCCAAAATATCTTTCGGACGCCGCCTGCAGACCGTAAGTATTGTTGCCGAGATAAATCGTGTTGAGATATCGCTCAAGTATTGTTCGTTTTGGAACTTGCTTTTCAAGCATGGTGGCATAGCGGGCTTGCAAAACTTTGTAGCGACCATTGCGCTCAAAGCCAGCGAGAAACTCGTTCTTGACGACTTGCATAGTGATCGTGCTGGCACCCTGCTTGGCACCAGATTGCGTATTTGACAAGATCGCCCGCGTGAACGAACGAAGATTGACTCCTTTGTGACGATTAAATTCGTTATCTTCAAGCGCCAAAATCGTTGCTACAACATCAACCGGAATCTTGTCAATATTTAGAATCTGGCTATTTTCCAATTGATAAACGCCGATTTGTTTACCGGTTTCATCAAACACATAACTTCGCTCAGCGAGACCAGAGAATCCAGTTAAGACTGGCGGCACCTGCGAATGAGAATTCAATATCCCCCAGACTCGCGGGGCCATCGCCGTCACAGTTGCCGCAATAAACATTGCACCTGCGATCATCACGGCCGCTAGGCGCGTAACAAACAGGCCTCGAGGGGTGCTTATCGCGCGAAGAATCTTCTTCACCACACATCTAATCTACTTGTAATCGAAGTTCGCAAGTCTCCATAACAAATATAACTGCGCATGAAGAGTAACATTTTCCGATGACTTCTACTAAACCAATAATTCGTCCGTTTAGATTTGGCATTCAAGCGAGTAAAGCCGGTTCACGAAAAGAATGGGTTGAACTTGCAAAAACTACAGAGGATCATGGCTTTAGTTCTTTGACAATGCCAGATCACTTCACCGATCAACTCGCCCCAGTGCCCGCTTTGATGAGTGCCGCCGACGCAACTTCAAAACTTCGCATCGGTGCACTCGTTTGGGATAACGACTATAAACATCCAGTTGTCCTCGCCAAAGAACTAGCGACTCTTGATCTTCTGTCAGATGGCCGACTTGAAATAGGTATTGGCGCAGGTTGGATGGCGAGTGACTACGAACAATCGGGCATGGTTTACGACAAGCCCGGCGTGCGCATCGATCGCTTTCTCGAAGGACTCGAAATCATCAAGCGTGCAATGACCGGTGAAAAGTTTTCATTTACGGGCGCACATTACAAAATCACTGATTATGTTTCTGCGCCGTTGCCAGTACAAAGACCTTGTCCACCAATATTGATTGGTGGCGGTGGACCGAGAGTTCTCAAACTTGCCGCACAACTTGCCGACATTGTCGGGATTAATCCATCATTGAAAGACGGCACAGTCAACGCCGAAACAATTAGTCACATGACTGCCGAAGCAGTTTCCGAAAAAATCGAAATTGTGCAAACTGCTGCTGGTACTCGAATGCAAAATATTGAACTTAACATTCGCACTTTCTTAGTCAATATTCGAGATAGCGCCGACGAAGCAATTAACGGCACTGCAAACATGTTGAAAGTTGATCCAAAGATGGTTGCAGATTCGCCGTTCGCTCTAATGGGGCCACCTGCAAAGATTGCAGAAGACTTAATTGCGCGCCGTGAGCGTTGGGGATTGTCCTACATCATTGTCGGCGGTGAAGACGTCAATAGTTTTGCGCCGGTTATTAAAATTCTCGCCGGAAAATAACTAGAAAATAATTAGTAAATCAACGACTGACTAATAGCCGGGCACGATCGCTCGCTTAACGGGGCGATCCCAACCAGGCTGACCAGTCGGCTTTGGACTCGGCCACAATCCTGGTCCCATTTCCATGATTCCGTGGTGCGTGTTGTATTCGCCAAGCAGATTCAAAAATGGCACCGCATCAAACGCTTCTGGTCCACGCACGCCAGTTCCCTTCCAGCTTCCGTTTGCAAGTAATTCAAGAGCAACGACCGGACACATCGCAGTTTGCCACAACACTGCTTGCGATCCCCAGTCACGCATTGTCGTTTCATTGTCGGCCACGTGATACAAATAAACTTCGCGTGGCTTACCGTCGTATGTGCCCTTGACCCAAGTGCCTGCACATGTTCGACCGTGCATCAAGTGACCAAGTTTTGCAGGATTAGGTAGTACCGCGGCCAACACATCTCGCGGTGAAACCGAAACATCACCAACGCGAATTTTTTCATTACTGTCAAGACCTAAGTAGGCAAAAGTTTTGAGCCAGTCAATAAATTCTGCACCCAGACTGTATTTAAATGTGACACGATTGCAATCAATTTCACGCGGAATCATGATTACTTCTTCGTGTTCTACGTTCACGCATTCATATGCACCAATACCGGCTGGAAAGTGAAAGATTTCAGGCTCACTAAAACAATCAGTTGTAAACAGGCCTCGCTTACGCTCCCAAACAACAGGTGGGTTCAGAGTTTCTTCAATTGTTGTCCAAATCGAAAATGTCGGTGCGAAGTCTAAACCGTCGATAGATAAGTTCGAACCGTCACGCACGCCGATTTCATCGATCGTGTCAAAAAGATGATCGGATGCATATCGCGCAAACACATTGCTTAGGCCAGGCTCGACACCCATTCCGACGAGGGCAAGCAAACCTTTTTCTTTCCAGCGCTCATCTGACGAAATTTGATCTTTACCAAGTGGCTCACCCACTTCTTCATACGGGTTAGTTGGGTGTGGCTTACTTAAATTCATCGCCATATCGAGGTAAGTACAGCCAGCTTCAAAAGCAGCTTCGAAAATCGACTCATTCAAACGCGGATCACAGGCGTTGACGATTACATCGGCTTTGACCCTTTGAGCCAGAGCGACAATGTCTGTCTTGCTGCGGGCGTCAACTTTGGCCGACGAGAATCGACCAGGATCTTCAAGTTTGGCGATGATCTCATCACCACGACCCGAATTAATATCAGCCAATATAAACGAATCAAAGAAACTACGAGTTTCGGCGATTGAGGCCATACCGCCACCAACCCCACCGGCACCTATCACAAGAATGTTTGCCACAATAAGCCTGATTGCTTTTCTCGTTGTTACTCGGGTGTAACTAACTAATTAAGGCTATCGCTCGTCTCTAACAAATGGCTGACCCAGCATTTTCGGCGCGCCCAACAGGCGTCGCGCCCGCGGTGTGGACAGTGCAACCAAAACTACAAGTGTCATCAAATATGGAAACATCGAAACAATTTCTGATGGCAAAATATTTATTTGTTGACCCTGCAGTGTAAACGGCACCTGCAAACAAAAACCAAATAAGACCGCACCAGCAATCGCACGCAGTGGTCTCCACGATGCGAATACGACGAGCGCGAGTGCTATCCAGCCGATGCCGTTTGTCGTCGCCGATTGGTTCCATGCTGCGGCACGCGCGAACATATACCAGCCACCGCCTAGTCCCATTAGTGCGCCACCTACAACCGTGTGCACATACCGAATTCGCTTAACTGAAACTCCTTGAGCGTCAACAGTCGCAGGCGCATCACCTGTCGCCCGAAGAATCAAACCAGGCCGAGTCCGATGTAGATATAGCGAGATCACCAATGCCAACAACCAAGTCGCATATGTAATCGGATCATGCCCAAAAATTACCGGGCCAATAATTGGAAGATCAGACAACACGCCGAAATCGATTTTGTCAATCACTACCGGACGCGACTTGCCTTCGATTGGTTTGCCGATGAACTGAGAAAGCCCTGTACCAAAAATCACCATCGCTAAACCAGAAACAATTTGGTTGGCGCGCAATGTGACTGTCAATGTTGCATGTACCAGCGCCATCGCCGCACCAACAACTATTGAAGACCCAAGCGCAAGCCACAATTGGCCCGTCGAATCTGCAACCACAAAACCAGTGACGGCACCCATTAATAAATATCCCTCAACACCGAGATTGATCACGCCCGATCTTTCGGTGATCATTGCGCCCAGTGACGCCAAAATAAGCGTCGTTGCAATGCTTATCGCATCGGCAAATGTCAATAGCCAAACATTTGAGTTCATACTGAGACTTTCACATTTTGCGCAACTCGTGTTATCACTACTCTGTTACGCCTAAAAATTTCGCCACCGAGCGCGAACAGCAACACTGCACCTTGTAGCACAACTGCGATAGCAATCGGCACCGGATCTGACGAAGCCTGTAACGCAGAGCCACCCACGCGAAGACCAGCAAATAGAACTGCAGTAATGATCACGGCGACGAAGTTGTACCGCGCAAGAGCGGCCACCACGATGCCGGCATAGCCAAGACCGGTTTGCAATAAACCCGGATCAACTTTGCCTGCTGGGCCGACAACATACATTGCTCCGCCTAATCCTGCGAGCGCGCCAGAAAAAAGCAGCACAGAACTCGTTAACCAGATGCTGTTCATGCCGGCATATCGAGCCGTCTGTGGAGAATCGGCGAATACCGAAGTCTCGTATCCGTAATTTGAGCGACGCACAAACCAAAATAAAAATACTGCGAGAATGATCGAAATAATTAAAGTCGGATATGTATTTGTGGTGCCGAACGAATCAAATCTTGCACTCTCACTAATAGGTCGCCCTTGCGGAAACGGAGTTGATGGATCTCTAAAAAAACCGCGCGAGCCATAAATAAAATAATTAATTAAATTAAGTGCCACATAATTTAGCAATAACGTACTGACAATTTCGCTTGTGCCCATGCGTGCGCGTAATAGTGCGGGCACTAATACCCACACTGCACCAAACAGCGCACCAGTAACAAGCACAACTGGCACAGCAATGAACTGATTCAAATGCGGCGCGAGCGCGATGCCTGCCCATGCCCCACCGACCATGCCCAGATATAACTGACCTTCTTGACCGATGTTGTAGAGATTCATTCGAAAGGCAAACGCAGCAGCCAAACCAGTACAGATAAGCGGGGTCGCCAAACCAAGCGTGTCTGTGATGCCATAAAAACTCGTGTAGCCGTTATCTAGCAAATCGCGATACGTGCGAATTGGTGGATGACCAGTAATTAGTAAGAACACTCCACCGACGACGAGTGCGAACAACACCGAAAACACGGGCACGACAACAACGAGCCAACGCGGTGCAGTTAGTCGTGCCTCAAGTTGAATGCGGGCTTTGCCAATTATCATGCCGAAATTCCAGCCATTGCTCGACCAACTCTTTCAAAATCTTCTGCCACGCCTTTTGCTTCGAGAACTATTGATCCGCGATATAACACGAGCACCCGATCGGCCAGGGTCATAACCTCATCTAGATCTTCACTAATTAACAGAATTGCTTTACCGTTCTTTCGCGCTTGATCAAGCAACGCATGTACCGATTCGACGGCGCCAACGTCGAGACCTCGAGTTGGTGAACAGACGATTAATACGCGTGATAAATCTTCTGTAGAAAATAATTCACGAGCGAGTAAAACTTTTTGCGCGTTGCCACCCGAAAGTTTTCGCGTCGGGGTCAGTGGTCCAGGTGTCTTGATCTCTAATTTGGTAATGAATTCTTGTGCTTCTATCAACGCACTTTTGCGGTCAACTAGAAAACCGCGATCGCGAGTCAGTAAAAGATTGTCAACTATTGAAAGCGACGGCGCTAGACCTGTGCCAAGTCGATCTTCGGGCACATACGCCAAACCGGCCTGTCGAGTTGCTCGGGCACCAAGACCGACTGTCGGTAAGCCACATACGGTTACGGCGCCTTGATTAGGTTGCCGCAAACCAGATATCACTTCGGCGAGATCACGTTGGCCGTTTCCTGAAACTCCAGCAATACCCAAAATTTCGCCCGATCGAACTCTCAGATTTATATCCGAGAGAATATTCGGCTGATTCGGCTGATTCGGCTGATTCGACTGATTTTGCGATTGATCGTGCGATAAATGAACTTGCGAAACCGAAAGCAAGACATCGCCTGAATTTGAAGTGCCGCGACGCGGGGCAAGAGTAATCTCGCGCCCGACCATTAGTTTTGCGAGCCGACTTGCATTTGCTTCACCGCGTTTGACTGAGCCAGTAACTTTGCCATCGCGCATAACTGTGATGCGATCAGAAATATCTACAACTTCACCAAGTTTGTGACTTACAAAAACAACTGATTTACCAGCGCTAGTCATCGCGCGAACTGTTTCAAATAGTTTTACTACTTCTGGCGGCGCAAGCAATGCCGTCGGCTCGTCGAGCAATAACACTTCGGCGCCGTGATAAAGCGCCTTGACAATTTCAACTCGTTGCCTTTGCCCTGCGGATAATTCACCGACGACTGCTCGCGGGTCTAATGGCAAACCAAACTTTTCACTCACTTCAGAAACTTTGGCTTCAATGTCTTTTGGTTGCAATACAAATGAAAGCCCTTTGCTACCAAGCACAACATTTTCAGCAACGGTAAAACGATCTACTAAGCGAAAGTGCTGATGCACCATTGCGATTCCGTGACTTAATCCACTGCGCGGGCTTGACAGCCGAACCTCTTTACCGTTTCGCAAAACCGAACCTTCGTCCGGACGATACAAACCGCTCAAAATTGATGCGAGAGTACTTTTGCCTGCACCATTCTCGCCCAATAACGTGTGCACTTCGCCCCGCGCAACGTCAAAGTTGACGAGCAGATTTGCAATTACACCAGGAAACCTCTTTGTTACATTTTGTGCCGACAACGCAGAAGGGGCCGCACCGTTTTCACGATGCGACCCCTGCGTCGCCTCCGAGGAGGCATTCATAATTATTTACCAGTCCGACTTATCAGCCCTTGGTCGAGCCGATTACACCTTCAACGAAGTACATCTGACCGAGCAAATCACCAAGCGGTGCAACTACACCCGCAGCGATTTGTTCTTTGCCTTCATTGTCTTTGATTGGTCCAGTGAAAGGTGCGAACGAACCATCAATTATTGCTGCTGCTTTCGTAGCAATAGTTGCTTGTGTCTCTGCACTTACCGACGAACCAAATGCACCAAGTTTTACAGTGCCGTCTTTCATGTTGCCGTAGTACTGACCAGCATCGCCTGCAAGACAGGTTCCACCAGCAAGTGATTTAGCGGCTGCGATGTAATAAGGACCCCAGTCCCAAATTGGAGCTGTCAACCAAGTGTCTGGGAAGTCTCCAGCTTTTGTATCTGAGTTATAGCCGACCCACTTTGCACCAGCTTCTTTTGCTGCTTCACCAGTTGCTGTTGAGTCTTGGTGCATACCAAGAACGTCCGCGCCTGCTTGCAACAATGATTGCGCTGCTTCTTTTTCTTTTGCTGGATCAAACCAAGTTGATGTCCACGAAACTTGAACAGTTGCTTTTGGATTCACTGAACGTACACCAAGTGTGAACGCGTTGATTCCACGAACAACTTCCGGGATCGGGAACGCCGCAACGTATCCCAATTTTCCACTCTTTGATGCTGCTCCTGCTGCTATACCAGAAAGGTAACGAGCTTCTTCAGCAGCGCCGAAGTAAGTTCCCATGTTTGGTGCAGTCTTGTAACCAGTTGCATGCTCGAAGCAAACATCTGGATACTTTCCTGCAGTTTCAAGCATTGGATCCATGTAGCCAAACGATGTTCCGAAAATTAAGTTGTAACCATCTCGCGCGAGTTTGTCGTAGGTAGCTGTCGCATCGGCACCTTCAGGAATGTTCTCGAGACGAGTTACGGTAATTCCGAGTTCGGCTTCAAGTTCTGCGATTCCTTGATCGTGCTGGTATGTCCAACCAGCATCACCAGGAACGCCGATGTAAACAACAGCAACTTTTAAGTTGCTGTAATCAGCCGCTGCTGCTGGCGCTGCAGTTTCTGCAGGCGCTGCTGTATCTGTTGTTGCGCTGTCGCTACCACCACACGCTGCGACACCAAGTACCGCTGCTAGTGAGAAAGCGAGAGCTGAAAATTTACTTCTTTTCATGTGTTCTCCCCTTGTTTAGTTTTCGCCAATTGGCTGTGTAGACATTAACACTTCTCGCAGCAACCGCCTGAGAACGCTTATGTTGATTGGTCTTGAGGTTTACAGAATATAAAGAAAGCTATTTACTGAGTTAGTTCATTTCTGAGAAAGTTAAGCGCGCTAATAACCGACAACTGCCGCATCTGCTCTCGGCCAATCGGTAGATGCATGGTCATTGACTTTGTTGAACCGCCAGGCATCGCCACACCAACACAAAGCGTGCCAACTTTTACGCCCTGCTGCTCATCTGGACCAGCAACTCCAGTAAGAGAAAGCCCTATATCGCTACCCAAAGCTTTTCTAACACCCGCTGCCATTTCTTTAGCGGCTGCCTCACTCACAACAATTTCATTGGTGATTCCGAGAACGTCATATTTAACTTCACTTGCGTAACTGACAACAGCCCCTCGAAACACATCACTTGCGCCAGGCACTGCAGTAAGACGTCCAGATACCAGACCACCAGTAACCGATTCGGCAACCGCAAGAGTGAGGTTTTTTTTACGCAAGATATCCAAAACTACAAACTCCATTGTTTCGGCGTCCACACCGAACACGATGTCACCAACTTCACTTCTAACTTTTGCATCCCAAACATCAATCAGATTCATCGCATCTTGCTGCGTATTCGCCTTTGCAGTCAGACGAACCTTTATGCCTTCCCAGCCGCTTGCCAAAAACGCCAACGTCGGATTACCTACTTTCTCAAGTTCGCTAATCACCCCGACCAGACGCTCATTAAGCCCGCTCTCGCTGTCGCCCCAAGTTCTTAAAACACGACTCTTGATTACTGATGCTTCGCCGCTTCGAACTAACAAGTCTGGCAATATCGCCCTCTCAAACATCTCGTAAAGTTCAAACGGCACACCAGGCACGGCGTACATAACTTTGTCACCAACTGGGCAAATTAAACCTGGCGCAGTACCTCGACGTTGCTCAATGATTTTTGCTCCGCGTGGCACCATTGCTTGGCGCAAATTATTTTCAGGCATTCGGCGATTGCGCGCAGTGAACATCTGCTCGATTACCAACGCAACTTCGTCATTCATTTCTAACTCGACACCCATTATCTCGGCGATAGCTTCGCGAGTTATGTCGTCGTGGGTTGGCCCAAGGCCACCACAAATAATTACTGCGTCTGTTTGTTCAAGAGTCGATTTCAAAGTAGCGACGATTCGACCAAGATTGTCGCCAACTTTTACTTGAAATAAAGAATCGATTCCCGCAGCAGCAAGTTGCTCACCCAGCCACGACGAATTCGTGTCAACAATTTGCCCCAGTAAAAGTTCGGTGCCAATAGCAACAACACTGCAACGCATTATTTCGTGACCCGCCGCAAAATCATGCCCGGCTTAAACGCGCGCACCGCATACTGTGCTCCACTGATTATTGTCAGCGAGACCGCTAGCCACAATGAGATCTTCCATGCGTATGTCATATCGCGGGCGCTAAATGGTGCGAGCGCGAAGCCAACCGATACTTGCTGGCTCAGTGTTTTAACTTTGGCGATTCGACTCGCTGGCACTGAGACGCCTTTTGCACCAACGACGACGCGATAGACGCTGACGATTACTTCACGAATTGCAATAATCACAACTGGCCAAATCGAAAACATTCCACGATTAACGAGTGTGAACATTGCACCAAGCACGAGCACCTTGTCGGCAAGAGGGTCAAGAAACGCACCACTCTTAGTCGCACCATGTCGACGTGCCAAATATCCGTCTAGAACATCACTGACACACAGCGCGAACCAAAGCCACGCTGCAAGCCACGAACCTGTGTTATCAAGCGACACGACCGTAAATAAAAGCGGCGATACCAAAATACGCGAAACAGTAACCGCATTCGCCCAAGTTGCTAATGCATTTGGATCTACTGGCAAGATCTACCTACTCGCTGCATCTGGCGCGGCGCCAACTGCCATTAGATCTGGACCGAGAGCATCAGCGATTTCGACTTTCACAAAACTTCCCACGCTTAGAGTCTCGCTGACATGAATTACTCCGTCAATTTCTGGGGCTTCTCGATGGCTCCTGCCTATCCCAGGCGAATCTACGAGCACTTCTAGTTTTTCACCAATTAAGTCATCCCGACGACGCGCTGTAATCGCATCTTGCATTTCGCGTAATTCGCTAAGGCGCTCGTTCATTAGTGATTTCTCTACATGATCGGGCAAATTCAAGGCATAAGTGCCCTCTTCTGGACTAAACCCAAAGAAACCACACCAATCAAGTTGCGCATCTTCAATGAATGCCAACAACTCGTCGTGATCTTCTTCGGTTTCGCCCGGGTAACCAACTATGAAATTACTTCGCATCGCTGCTTGCGGCTCGCGCTTGCGAATATCTTCGATGCGATTCAAAAAGCGCGTGCCGTCACCCCAACGGCGCATTCGACGCAAGTGCGGTTTAGAAACATGTTGTAACGAAAGGTCAAAATACGGCACGCCAGTTGCACAAATCGCATCAATCAAAGCATCACTTAAATCGCTCGGGTATAAGTAGAGCAGTCTCGTGCGTTGCACTTTGCTGGCAACACGATTGACTAATTCAACAATTGAACCTGCGCCAAGTTCTTCAGGTCGATCTTTTCCATAACTTGCGAGGTCTTGGGCAACCAAAACAATTTCTTTGGCACCAAGTTGTTCAACCTCGGCAAGAATTGAATCAAAATCACGGCTGCGTTGTGGTCCGCGAAAACTCGGTATCGCACAGAAACCGCAGTTGCGGTCACAACCTTCGGCGATCTTTATGTATGCCCATGGCGAACTCGACTTTGGTCGCGGCAAGTTCAACAAATCAAATGATGGTATCTGCTCGCCAGACACCGCCAACGATTTTTTAGTAAGTGTTATCGGCACTCCGAAACCTGCGATGTGGTCGGCCTCAGGCAGCGACTCGGCAAGTTCAGACCCGTATCGCTCGGCCATGCAACCCGTTACAACGACGCGTGCGCCATCTTTGCGCTGTTTCGAAAGCGCCAACACTGTGTCAATCGATTCTCTTCGCGCGTCTTCGATAAACGCACAAGTGTTGACAACAACAAGATCAGCCAGACTCGCATCATCAGTTCGTTCAAGGCCATCGAGCATCAACGTGCCGATTATTTTGTCTGAGTCAACATCATTCTTTGGACATCCAAGCGACTCAAGATAAAAACGCTGTGCCACGGGTTGTAATGCTATCTAAATGAAATATACGTATTAACTCGCCTTTTGAATCAGTTCTAGTTCTTCGACGCTCATCAATACTTCGCGGGGCCTTGAGCCCTCACTTGCGGCAACTACGCCACGTTGTTCAAGCATGTCCATAAGACGACCTGCACGCGCAAAACCAACTTTAAGTTTGCGCTGCAACATTGAGGTGCTGCCTTGTTGAGCACGAACAACTAGGTCCATCGCTTGACGCATTAATTCATCATCACCTTCGTCGCCACTGCTTCCTCCAAATACAGACGCACTACCCGAGGCATTGGCTTCGCCTTCAACACCAGAAACATAGGCAACTTCTGGGGCTTGTCGACGCCAGTGTCCGACAACTTTTTTTACTTCGTTTTCGCTGACCCATGCTGATTGCAATCGTTGCGAAACTGAAGTATTACCTGGCAACATCAACATGTCACCCATACCAATCAATTTTTCGGCACCAGGCTGATCTAAAATTACGCGACTATCAGTAAGACTTGAAACGGCAAATGCCATACGCGCCGGAATATTGGCTTTAATTACACCAGTTATTACGTTCACGCTCGGTCGCTGTGTTGCAACAATTAAATGGATTCCGACTGCGCGTGCTTTTTGCGCAATTCGCGTGATGCAATCTTCAACATCGCGTGCAGCCACCATCATCAAATCGTTTAACTCATCAACAACAATCAAAACATACGGAATCCGCTCAAACTTTTTATCCGCAGGTTGACCTGATTCAACCGTCATTTCGCCGCGATCATACGCAGCGTTGTAACCAGCAATATCACGGAAACCAGCTTCAACTAGAACGTCGTATCGTCGCTCCATTTCTTTAACTGCCCAGCCAAGTGCGTTTGCGGCTTTTTTCGGGTTCGTTACCGGGGCGGTCAACAAATGTGGCAAGCGCGCATACTGCCCCATCTCAACTTGTTTCGGGTCAATAAGAATCATCTTGACTTGATCAGGCGTTGCTCGCATCAATACCGATGTGATGATGCAGTTAATCGCGCTTGACTTACCCGCACCTGTCGCGCCCGCAATTAATAAGTGGGGTGTCGTTGAAATATTTAAGAAAACCGAGCGACCAGAAATATCTTTGCCGACAGCAACATCAAGTGGATGATTTGCTGTGCGCGCTTCTTGCGAAACTAAAAGGTCTCCAATTGAAACAAGTTCTCGAAGTTCATTAGGCACCTCAATGCCGATCGCCGAACGGCCAGGTATTGGTGCAAGAATTCGCACATCAGTTGCAGCCATTGTGTAAGCGATATCGCGCGACAACGAAGTAACTTTCGCAACTTTTACACCGTCGCCTAGTGAGAGTTCGTAGCGCGTAACAGTTGGCCCGCGGGTGTAACCGACGAGTACAGTCTCGACACCATGCGATGCTAGTGCGGCGACAAGTTGGTCGCCACGATCTCGAATTGTTTGCTCGTTTGCTTTTTTATTTGTTGTTAATGAAAGAAATTCCATTTCTGGAAGCGTCCAAACACTTGGCTGCCCAGATGGTCCGAGCGGTATTTCCTGCAACTCACCCTTAACTGGTGCGAGTTTTGCTTTTGCCTTTTCGCGTCGCTTGCGACCGCGCTTTGGTTTTTCTTCAACTATTTCGGTTTCTACAACATCTTCGTCATCTAAATTTGCACTATCTGGATCTAGCGCAAAATCAAATAATTGCGCCGACTCACCATCGAAATCTTCAGGATTGTCAAAAGATATATCCGATTCGTTTGCGCCGTGTAAATCGTTTTGGATTTTGCTTTTTTGTGCAACATAAGAGTTTGCTCCAACGATAAATCTCCAAATTAAAACGCATAACTCAATCACAGATTTACCGGTGATCAGCATCGCTGAACCAACGAGCAAGATCGCTAGCAATGCGGTTGCCCCAGTGTCAGAAAATGAACTGGTTATTGGCTCGCTAAACAGCCATCCGATCCCTCCACCAGGATTTTTTGCAGAATCACTCGAATAAATATGTCCAAGACCAAGTAGCACACCAAAAAATAACGCCCAACCAATTACATTACGAGATCGAATCTGCCAGTCTTTTTGAATTGCCAGAACGATTCCAAGCCCAAAACTAAGGACTGGCAAAAAATACCGTCCACCACCAATCAAAAACAGCAGCGCGCTGTCTAAAGCTTTACCAACCGGACCAGCCGACTCGATATAAACCGACAAAACAAGCAAAATCCCAAAGGCCATTAAGCCCAGGCCACCAAATTCGTTTGAACGACCCGCAAACAAACCACCAAACATTGGCGGATGCTCCGACTTGTAGTAATACTTCATCGGTTCGTCATCTGTTTCATGTTCTCGATACGTGCTCAAATGTGACGCTGAGCGCGGTGATTTTCGCTTTGCACCAGATGACGTTTTAGACTGCGACGATTTAGACCGTGATGATTTAGATTGCGAAGATTTAGATTTCGCTGCTTTTGCCACGAAATAACATTACCAATCGGACATCTCTCGGTCAGGGACTAACAAGACTGATCCTTCTGCTTGCTTACTAACGCTTGGCCTTTTTGCTCTTGCTACCACGCTGTAGTTTTACTGGCACAACAAACTCTGCTGGTATACGACCATCAAAGTCGAGATTCTTGTCTGTGATTTCAACGACATCACCGTCTTCGCATAACAAAACTTTGCTTGGCGCGACTCCCATGATTTTCGCCAACTCAGTATTGGCAACCATGTGGCGATACTCACCATGAATTGGGATAAACCATTCGGGTTCAGTAATGTTCAAATACATTTTTAGATCTTCAGCCTGTGCGTGACCCGTCGCGTGTACATCGGCGATACCCGAATGCACAACAGTGGCACCGCGACGCAACAATGCATCGATCACTTTGTTTACATTGTGTTCGTTGCCCGGAATCGCGTGGCTAGAGAACACAACCGTGTCGTTCTCTCCTACTTTTACATAGCGGCTGTCGCCCTTGGCTAACAAAGTCAGCGCTGACATCGCTTCGCCTTGTGACCCAGTTGAAATGATGCAGATTTCTTCGTCGTCATATTTACCGAGCGACTCAGAACTAACCAAACTTTTTTCTGGAATGGTCAAAACTTTTAGATCTCGTGCGAGACGAATGTTATTGATCATTGATCTCCCTAATGGCACGACAACACGACCAGACTCAATAGCCGCGTTAGCAATTTGTTGCACTCTATGAATATGGCTCGCAAAACTTGCGGTGATAATCCTCTTGCTGCGATGGTCGTTAAATAGTTGTCGCAACACGACGCCGACATCTGATTCGCTCGGTGCGTGGCCTCGCTCACCTGCATTTGTTGAGTCAAGCATCAACAGCCGAATACCCTCATTTGACGAAAGCGAACCAAGCCGTGCAAGATCGGTGCGACGAGCATCAACTGGTGTCAGATCTAGTTTGAAATCGCCCGAATGAACAATCACGCCTTGTGCCGTATGCAGAGCGATC
>JBAXAW010000031.1:0-17531 GCA_037142305.1 Actinomycetota bacterium | reverse complement strand
GACTTCTTGCGCGCCGAACATGTGCTTGTCGTTCAAGGCACTGGTTTTAACTGGCCGAGCACAGATCACTTACGTATTGTGACTTTGCCTTACGCAAAAGATCTCACCGAAGCAATCGGTCGACTCGGCAACTTCTTGTCGACCTACGACCCTGCTAAGTAAATATCTGAATATTGTCTTCTAATTTGCTCAGTTCTTACTGAGTTCTTACTGAGAATAAGAAAACTAGGTTGATATGACAAGCCTTGGTGTTCGCAAACTTCGTTCACCAACGATGAGTCGAATTCGTGACACAGACGTTGGCGCCACATCTGGCTTCATAACTTTGATAGTTATCGGTATTTGGCTTCATCATGGTGGAGCATCATTTTTTGGAAAATCACTTGTGTCAACTCTGACATCACTTGATCAAATAACCGGATTGCTGTGCAGTGAAGCCGGCATTCTTGGTCTCATATTAATTACTCGAACCCCACTTTTAGAGCGTCGTTACGGCTTAGATCGGTTATTTAATTGGCATCGCTTGCTTGGCGAAGCAATGGCGTTGCTTCTGATATTGCATATCGCGTTTAGCGTTTGGGCATGGTCTATACCTGGCGGATTTTTTGATTCAGTTAAATCTTTAACCGGTGGAGAGTCGTATATGGCACTCACTGCAGTTGGCTCAGCAATTATTTTGTCGGTGACCGTCAGTTCATTGAAGTGGTTTCGCAACAAGATGTCATATGAGATGTGGTACTTCGTTCATCTCACTGCATATGTTGGTTTAGCGTTTTCGTTTTCGCATCAAATAGTTTTAGGAAGCGATTTTTCTACCGATTCGCTTGCGCGCTGGTTTTGGATCGGGCTACATGTTGCAGTTGTGGTTTGGATAATTTGGAGTCGCTGGGGTCGATTCTTCATCGCGATTGCACAACCATTCAAAGTTGCATCGGTGACACACGAAGCACAAGGCGTAACGAGCGTTTTGTTAACTGGTAAAAACCTTGGTCGACATCGTGCGCTTGCCGGTCAGTTTTATTTATTGCGTCAAGTAAAAGCTGGCCGTTGGTGGCAAGCGAATCCATTTTCACTTTCGTCTGTTCCGACTTCAGAAGGATTACGTTTCACAATTAAATCTCGCGGCGAAGCAAGTGATGCGATGACCAAGATCCGCGTTGGCACAAGAGTTATCGCCGAAGGCCCATATGGCGTCTGCACACCTGATCTTGTAGGTTCGAAAAAAGCATTTTTAGTTGCTGGTGGAGTCGGAATTGGTCCAATTATTTCATACCTCGAGCACTTAACAGCCTCAAGCGAACCGATTGTTATTTACCGTGCACATTCGAATAATGAATTGGCACATTTAGATGAAATTGAGGCATTGGTAAAAGCACGAAACGGAAGATTGCACACCTTAATTGGTCCTCGTGCGTCAATTAAATACGCAGATCCATTTGCACCCCACATTTTAAAAAAGCTCGCAGCAGATATAGCCAATCGTGTTGTGATGGTTGCTGGCCCAGAGTCTTTAGTTAAAGCAGTACAACGTGGCTCCCGTGGCGCTGGAGTGCCAGCAGAAAATATTCACGCAGAAAGAGCATGGTGGTAAATATGTCAAATAAAAATTCACGCCGACCACGCAATTCGAAGCCTTCGCTTGCTCGACAGGTGATACCAGCGATCGTTTTAACTTCTGCAGGTGTCGGATTTGTTTCAATGCTTGATGGTCCACAAAATAGCCAAACATCGCTAGACACACTTGGTGTAGTAAACACACAATCTGATTCCGTAAATCAAACCACAATCGTTAATGCGCCTGCTAATAGTTCTGCACCTGTGGCTGGTGCAGAAACTCAAGTACAAACGACACTTGCACCTGTACCAACTGTTGTTGCGACTGCACTACCAACAACAGCCCTACCCACAACTGCACCACCGACGACTGCGCCACCGACGACTGCGCCAGTCGATAATTCTTGTACCGGCGATGCAGTTAATAGCCCATCAGTAAATTTCAGATGGGGCGTAATGCAACTTCAAGCAACTTTTACAAAATCAAATGTTTTGTGTGATGTCACGGTTCTTCAATATCCGAACGATCGTCGAACTTCTGTAGAAATAAATCAGTATTCGTTGCCAATTTATAACCAAGAGGCCATAGCAACACATAGTGCAAAAATTCGTGCCGTTTCTGGTGCCACATATTCATGGCAAGCGTATTCAACTGCGTTGCAAGCAGTATTGGATTCAAGACCGTGACTATCGCGACTATCGCGACTAGTCACAAGTTCGCTGCCAAGGCAATGGGTACAGCCGCGAGTTTGCACATAGATGATTTTTGTGATTCTGTAACTGCCGAAAAAGCATGGCGCACTGTTATTAGTTTTCTTTGGAAAATTGAACAAAAGTTCTCAACTTTCATAAGCGATAGCGAAATTTCTAAGGTTAATTCTGGAAGTCTCAATCTTTTAGATGCTTCACCAAGTGTGATTGAGGTGCTTGATGTGTGTACGTGGCTTGAACATGCAAGTGATGGAGCATTTCGAGCGCGCCGTCCTGATGGCTCACTTGATCCGGCTGGTTTTGTCAAAGGCTGGGCAACTCAATGTGCAAGTCGCTTGTTGACCGAAAACAACTTAAAGAATTGGTACTTATGTGTTGGCGGAGATATTCAAACTTCAGGACGTCAAGCATCTGGCGAATTATGGTCAGTTGGTATTACTGATCCGCAAGATCAAAATATTGTGCGGTGCACTGTGGATATTCCAGAAAATTGGGCAATCGCAACGTCAGGTAACTCTGCGCGCGGGCAACATATTTGGAGCGCAGATAGCAACCCAGATGACGAAACTTTAAGATCTTTCAGTGTTATCGGCCCAGATTTAATGTGGGCAGATGCATTTGCGACAGCGGGTTTCGCAAAAGGCAAAACAGGCGCTGAATGGGTTAATAAGTTTTCAAATTATCTTGCGCTTGAAATAAAATAATTATCGAGCGTAAGTTACGCCACCGTCGACAATAATTGTCGAGCCGACAACATAATCACCAGCGCGAGATGCAAGATAAATCGCAGCACCAGCCATATCTTCAGGTGTGCCAATACGCCCTGCAGGTATTTGAGTCGCAACAACATCGCCGTGATCACGTGCGACCTTGTTCATATCTGAGGCAAACGCACCAGGTGCAATTGCGGTGACACTTATTTTGTCTTTTGCCAAACGCAGAGCCATGCGTTTTGTCATTTGAATGAGACCAGCCTTGCTGGCTGCATAAGGGTAAGTTTCCATCTCGTTGACTGAGATGCCGTCAATTGAAGCAATATTTATGACCTTCGCGATGTGATTATTTTTAATTGCAGCGGCACGCAGTTGTGGTGCAAGTGCTTGCGTCAAGAAAAACGGAGTCTTCATATTTATGTCAACTGTTTTATCCCAACCTGATTCAGGAAACTCATCAAACTCGGCCATCCAGGCTGCGCCAGCATTATTCACCAAAATGTCAAGTGTCGGCTCTCGTTCGGCAATTGCTGCCGCCAATGCCATGACACCAGCCTGAGTAGAAATATCGCCAGGAATCGAAATGCATTCGCCGTACAGCGAAAGTTCTTTAGCAGCAGCATCACACTGCGCAGCCTTGCGAGCAGTGATGTAAACACGCGAGCAACCATGTTCGAGAAAACCTTGCACGATCATTGCGCCGATTCCGCGTGACCCGCCAGTGACTAGTGCGACACGACCTTTAAGTGAGAAGAGATCTTTCATCTCAAAGATGATACGAGCGGTAGTGTTGTCACATGCGAAAAAACCCCATGTTGGCAATTTTTACCACTGTTTTTATTGATTTATTAGGTTTCGGAATATTGATTCCGGTGTTTCCCCTATTAATTAGTCCAGGTTCACCGTTTCGAGTGACGCCAGAAGGTTGGTCATTTACTCAAGGCTTAATCATGCTCGGCTGGTTGCAGGCGATATATCCGTTTTGCATTTTTCTTGCTGCGCCAATTTTGGGTCAAATGTCTGATCGTCACGGTCGTCGGCCTGTGCTTGCGGCTTCGATTTTTGGCACATCTGTTGGATACGTGTTGTTTGCAATCGGCATCAGTACTGCGAACATTCCGTTGTTATTTGCTGCGCGAGCACTCGATGGCATCACTGGTGGCAACTTGGCAGTCGCACAAGCAGCGATTGGTGATGTAAGCACCAACGAAAATCGTGCCAAAAACTTTGGCTTGCTTGGCGCAGCGTTCGGATTGGGCTTTATCATCGGGCCATACCTTGGTGGACGACTTAGTTCACCTGATACCAGTTTCTATGGGTTGTTTCACACACCAAGTTGGTTTGGAGCAACAACTCCGTTTTGGTTTGCAGCGATAATCGCAATGGCGAATTGTCTGGGCGTTCTTACAACGTTTCCTGAAACACTCAAAGAAAAGTTTCACGGTGGGCGAATCAAGATGGGGCGTGCAATTAGCAATGTCGTGTCTGGCTTTAAGTCAGATCGACTTCGAGTAATACTCGCAACTGGGTTTTTGTTTAATGCTGGCTTCACATTTTTCACGACATTCTTCGGAGTTTATTTAAGAAATAGTTTCGATTTCTCGTCTGCGAAAATCGGTGATTATTTCGCAATCGTTGGTTTGTTTATCGCAATCTCGCAAGCCGTCGTAGTTGGCCGCGTCGCCAAGAAACTTGCCGATTTCAAGGTTTTACGATTTAGTTTGTTAGGTACAGCGGCAATGATGTTGGTTTACTTTTTGACGCCCACATCGTCACCGGCATACCTATATATGGTGATTCCATTCTTTACTTTTTTCAACGGTTTAACAATGGCGAATATGTCGAGCCTGGTCAGTCGTTCTGCTGAACCAGGTCAACAAGGTCAAGCAATGGGTATTTACAGCAGCGTGCAGAGTTTGGCGCAAGTACCAGCATCAATTTTGGTTGGATACATCACATCAGGCATCACATCAAGTCAGCCGCTTATCGTTTCGTCGGTGTGTATTGGTCTTGGTGGATTCGTATTCGCCACGATGTTCCGTCCGAAATATGTTTCAAGCACAGTCACTCATGCTGGTGCGCCAGTTCACTAGAAAATTTTTATGCCAAGCGATCGTGTTTTAAAATCCATGAATGCGGTGCACCGATTGTTGCTGGGCGTCACGCGCGGACGCAAAGGTTGGTTCATGGCAAACATGCCGGTGCTTGAACTTATAACAACAGGTCGAAAGAGTGGCAAGCAACGCGCAGTGATGCTGACTTCACCGTTGCAAATAAACAATGAGATCGTGATCGTTGCCTCGCGTGGCGGTGACGATCAGCACCCGGCATGGTTTGTAAATTTGCGGGATAATCCAAAAGTTTTAGTTCGATATATGGGTGAAGAAAAAAAGTCGATGACGGCGCGAATCGCTGACAATACTGAACGCGAAACTTTGTGGCCACAAATCACGGCGAAATACAAGGGCTACGGCGAATATCAAACACGTACATCACGAGAAATCCCGCTGATTCTTCTAGCCGACTAGATACAAATTTTTGCAACAGGTGGTTGCTTCAAAAAGTAGCAATATAGTAGCAATTGGGTAGCATTAACTTCTATGAAACTTAGCGTAAGTTTGCCCGACGATGAATGCGAATTTCTTGACCAATGTGTTGCAGATGGTTTGTATCCGTCTCGCTCGGCGGTGTTACTTCGAGCGCTTCGACTTTTAAAGAGCGCCGATCTAGGGAAAATGTACGTGGATGCGTTTGACGAATGGAACTTGAGTGATGAAGGAAAACTTTGGGATGCACTAGATGTTTCCAAGGAAAGTTAAATGCTTCGAGGTGAAATTCGAATGGTCAACTTAGACCCAGCAATCAGTGATGAGGCCGACAAAGTTCGACCGGCAGTTGTGGTTAGCAATGATGTCTTAAATAATGCGACTAAAGCATTAGATCGCGGTGTGGTAACCGTCGTGCCGATCACTTCAAATATTCTCAAGGTTTATCCATTTCAGGTTCGTTTGCCTCGTAAAACAACAGGGCTCAGTGTCGATTCAAAAGCCCAGGTTGAGCAAATTCGAGCTGTTGCTGTTAGCCGAATCGGCAAGCGCGTGGGTCAGCTTTCTGCTGATTTAGAGGAAGATTTGAATGTTGCTCTGAAATTACATCTGGCTCTCTGACTAAAAGCCAAATTGAGTTAGAGCACTAGCGTGGGGTTATGGCCGCACCACGAATGCACTCAGGAATAACCACTGACGACTCAATGAACTTGGCGATGTCGCCCGGTGCAGTACCTCTATACGAAGCAGTGATCGCATTTATCAAAAATGAAATTGATCCAGTGACTGATGAATATTTCAAACTTGGCGAAGGTCGTCCAGATCGATGGCAATATGGCAAAGGTCAACTTGAGCTTCTTGAATCGGTGAAGGCAAAAGCCAAAGCCAACGGATTATGGAATTTTTTCTTACCGAATTCAGAAACTGGTCAAGGCTTATCGAATCTTGACTATGCCTACATCGCGGCTGAACTCGGCAAAAACCCAATTGCCTCTGAATGTTTAAATTGCAGCGCACCAGATACGGGCAACATGGAAGTTCTTGAGCGCGTTGGCACACCTGAGCAAAAGAAACAATGGCTTGAGCCGTTAATGAACGGAGAGATTCGTTCGGCGTATGCGATGACAGAACCAGATGTCGCATCATCCGATGCAAAAAATCTAGAGTGTCGCGCAATTCTTGATGGTGAAGAGTGGTTGATTAACGGAGAGAAGTTTTATATTTCGGGCGCTGGAGATCCGCGTTGCAAAATAATGATTTGCATGTTGCAGACCAGCCCAGATGGTCCGCCACATGGTCGGCACTCGCAAATCTTGGTGCCAATGGATACACCTGGAGTTGAAATTCTTGGCGCGATGCACGTATTCGGCGAAGATGACGCACCACATGGACACATGCATTTGCGGTTCACCGATGTGCGTGTGCCGAAAGCAAACATGTTGTTGGGTGTCGGTCGAGGTTTTGAAATCTCTCAAGTACGCCTCGGGCCTGGTCGAATTCATCATTGCATGCGATCAATTGGTGCTGCCGAACGAGCACTCGAATTAATGGTGCGTCGTGGGCTCAGTCGCGAAGCTTTCGGTAAGCCAATTGCTCGTCTCGGCAAAAATACTGAAGTCATTGGCAAAGCGCGAATTGAAATTGAAGCTATGCGGTTAATGGTGCTTCGTGCGGCTCGCGCGATGGACACGATGGGTAATGCCGAAGCACGAGTTTGGGTTAGCGCAGTTAAGGCAATGGTTCCAGAACGAGTTTGCAAAATCATTGACGAAGCAATGCAAGTTTTTGGCGCGACTGGCATTTCTCAATGGACACCGTTGGCACGCATGTACGCAGGTCAACGCACGTTGCGTCTCGCTGACGGCCCAGACGAAGTGCATTGGCAAGTAGTTGGTCGCGCTGAAATTTCGCGCTATGAACCCGATAGTTTAGGTAAAAATACAAATTCGGCACGAACAACAGGGGAAAAATAATGGATCCAGCAGTAAGCACTTTCGGTCTCGAGCCAATGTCGAGCACAGTTTCTGGCCCAAATGTCGCCGTGACGCTTGCGCAATATGTAACGCCGCTTGGTTCTCGTGCGTTTATTATCACGGATGCCGGAATCACCGCAACTGGAATCGTCAAACCGATTACTGATGCGTTGACGACTGCTGGCATGAAGTGGCAAGTGTTTGATCAAGTTTCGCCAAATCCAACCGACATAAATGTTGCTGCCGGAGTGGCAGCGATAAATAAGTTCGGTCTTGACGGCACAGTTGTCGTCTTGATTGGCGGCGGTTCAGTAATGGACTGCGGAAAATACATCGCGCTTGCTGCACCGAACGGTGTTGATCATGTTGGTTTGGCTTTCGCTCCAGATTTAGATGCAAATGATCGAATTGATTTTTCGACGCTTGCACCAAAAGCCAGTGCATCAAAGCCCGGTCTGCCAACAATTGCGATACCGACAACTTCGGGTACTGCATCAGAAACAAATGGTGGCGGGTTAATCACCGACACGATTACAAACCCTGCGAATCATCGCAAACTTACATTTAGTAACCCGACAGTTCGCCCACGAACAATTTTGCTAGACCCGACTCTTACTGTTGGCATGCCATCAAAAGGTACGGCCGCTTGCGGAATGGATGTGTTAACTCACGCAATTGAGTCGTACACATCGGTGCAGTCGAACCCTTATGCAGATGCATTGGCGTTGCATGCGATTCGTTTAGTTGCAAAATATTTGCCGACTGCAGTGACCAACGGCTCCGATCTTGAGGCTCGTGCTCAGATGCAACTCGCATCACATTTGGCTGGCCGATCATTTTCGAGTGGACCGCTGCTTGGCTTGGTGCACGCAACTGGTCACCCAATTTCAGGGCAGTTGCACCAAGCACACGGACAAACTTTGGCGACGATGTTGCCACATGTGATGCGCTTCAATCGCGACGCTCAAGGTATCGCCGAGCGATATGCAAATGTGGGTCAAGCATTAGGCAGCGAACTCGATCCAGAAGCAGCGATTGCGGCAGTTGAAAAACTTTCAAAGACTGTTGGCACGAATCGCAAGCTCAGCGAACTTGGCGCAACAAGTGACAGCATCGCTGCTTTGACACAAGATGCGTTGCGTGACTTGATTATTTTAAATACACCGCGTTACCCAACACGTGGTGAAGTTCACGAACTTTACGCAACCGCGTTGTAAAACTTTTTAGTTTTTTAGCGAATCAGCAGTCAGCGGCTTTAACGCAACCCAAGATTGTTTTAATCCTGGGTGAAGGTTTAGAGTTTCAACTTCTTCAATCGAAGACCATTTCGTTTCTGTTGACTCTGGGTTGGCAATGTGAGCGCCTGCATCGTTCATTGAATGCGCGATAACCGTGTCGTAACTCCATGGGCCATGGTCGTCCGAAAAAACGTGCTTGACAGTCAGCGCCGATTCGTCGATTCCCATTTCTTCGTGAGCCTCACGCAGTGCTGCGGTCACCGAATCTTCGTGTGAATCTTTTGCGCCGCCAGGTAATGCCCATGTTCCGCCACCGTGGGTCCACTCGGCTCGAAGTTGTAACAGCACTTGCGGTTGTGGTGTGTCGCGACGCACGAGCAATAAACCAGCGGCGCCAAACCGACCCCAATGGCGAAAGCCACAATCACAATCAACCCAACCGTCACCGTCGCGTAATCCCATAACTGATAACAGTATTACGAAACGATGTCTAACGCGACTGCCGATTTTGGCACGACATTGCGAATATTCCAATTGTCGCCTGCCAAGATTCGAGCAACTGCAATTAACGAGAGCATGATTGCGCCGGTGCCGATAAAAGTTGCTGCGCGACCGAAGTGATCGTAGGCGAGACCCGCAAAACTTGCGGCAACCCCGCCGGCCAAAGTTTCCATGCCACCAAGTAAACCTTGTGCGCCGGCCTGTCGTTCGAGTGGTGCGCTAGTACCGACTGCGACGCCTGCGCCAGTTACGAAAAAACCATCGTTGGTTGAGTGAAAGAAAAATACCACCATCATCAGTGTTGGTGTCGGCATGAGACCATATCCGGTCATGAAAAGTGCACCGAGAATCATGCCAAAACTACCCGCCCGATACGGCCCAATACGTTGGACGAATTTGCCACCGAATGGACCCAGCAAAATTAACGGCAGAACGAATACTGAAACGCCGACGTTTGCCATCCATTGTGCTGCCTTGAGGTCATCCATCATTAGCACCCACAGTGAATCGAAAACCCCGATCATGAAGAACAGTGCGACGCCGATCAAGATGCCCGAGGCGATAGCGCGATTCTTCAGTAAGTCAATTGCGAATCGCTCTGTGGGTTGATGTTCTTTTGCGGTCTCGGGTACTTTGATGCGGCTAATCACGAGTATGAACAAAGAAATTGTTGTCGCGAGAAATATAAATGGGCCGGGAATACCGAAAGGCACTGTCAGTACAACAGAAAAAACTGGACCAGCAGCAAAACCTGCTACTTCAAACGAAAGGATTCGACCAAGGTTGCGTCCAAAGTTTTCTGGGTCAGCAACGATGATGACGCGACGCAACGCTGGTAGGGCAGCGCCGGCACCAAACCCCATGATGATTCGCGAAATTAAAAGCACTTTAAAGGTTTCGCCAAACGCCATACCGATGCAGCCGATCACTTCAAGACCTAGACCCAAGATAATTAATTGCCGAGCACGACCACGATCGGCAAGTGGGGCGATACTCACTTGTCCGATAAAAGATGTGAAGAAACCCACGCCGACTATCAAGCCAAGCGCCGACTCGGTGATGCCAAAACTATTTCGATAGTCGTCAAGCATCGTGAACATCACGCCATAAAGGCACGAGGAAACGCCAATTGTTATCAGCAGCACCATCACAATTCGCTGTTTGCTCACTGCATTATTCTACTGTTTCAAAATGTCGCGCTAGTTGCGTAAGACTGAACACTATGCAAAACAGCGAACAAAAACTCAGCACGGCACAACCACTTGATTCACTTATCGGTGGCAAGTGGATTAGCAATGCAAAAAAAATTGATGTAACTAACCCAGTTGATGGTTTAACTTTGGCGCAGGTATCAACTGCAAGTATTGACGATTGTTTGGCTGCTGTTGATGCGGCACAAAATGCGTTTGCATCATGGAAGGCGACTGCGCCACGTGCGCGTGCCGAAATATTGCGCAAAAGTTTTGAAATTATGATCGCCGAACAAGAATCGCTGGCGCGGTTGATCACACTCGAGAATGGCAAAGTTTTAAGTGATGCTCGTGCCGAAGTTGCATATGCCGCCGAGTTCTTTCGCTGGTTCAGCGAAGAAGCAGTACGCATCGATGGCGATTATCGACGCGCGCCGAGTGGTGCCAACTGGTTAATGGTTTCGCGCCAACCTGTTGGTGTTGCGCTGCTGGCAACCCCATGGAACTTTCCAGCGGCAATGGCAACTCGCAAAATTGGCCCAGCATTGGCGGCAGGTTGCACGGTTGTTTTAAAACCTGCAAGCGAGACGCCGTTAACTGCACTTGCAATTGCCGAAATTATGCAACGCGCCGGGGTACCCGACGGTGTTGTCAATGTTGTGGTGCCGAACCCTTCAGGACCAGCCGTTAGTGCGATGTTGCAATCAAACAAAATTCGCAAACTCTCGTTTACTGGCTCGACACAAGTTGGCGCCTTACTTCTTGCTCAAGCCGCAGAAAAAATTATCAACTGCACCATGGAACTTGGTGGCAACGCGCCATTTATAGTTTTCGAGGATGCTGATATCGCCAGTGCGATAGACGGTGCAATGTTGGCCAAGATGCGCAACGGCGGCGCAGCCTGCACAGCCGCCAACAGATTTTTTGTGCACGAAAAAATCTACGATGCATTCGCCGACGGCTTTACAACGCGGATGAACGCTCTCGTTTTGGGCGATGGGCTTGATGCTAAAACAACCGTTGGTCCATTAGTTTCGAAGTCGCAGCAACAACAAGTAGCAAAGTTAGTTGATCAGGCTAAAAGTTCTGGCGCAAAAGTTGCGTGCGGTGGCAACGCATCAACCGATGGATCTTTCGGTTACTTTCCAACAGTGCTCACAGATGTTTCGTTTGACGCAGCAATTTTGCAGACAGAAATTTTTGGGCCAGTTGCGCCCCTTGTGCGATTCAAAGACAGCGATGATATTTTGACGCACGCCAACAACGTCGAGCACGGACTTGTCTCGTATGTATACACACGCGATCTGGGTCGGGGCATGCGAGTTGCTGAGTCGCTTGAGTCTGGAATGGTTGGCTTAAATCGCGGGCTAGTTTCAGACCCGGCTGCGCCATTTGGTGGCGTCAAGCAATCTGGTCTTGGTCGCGAAGGTGCCCACGACGGTTTGTTGGCTTTTCTTGAAACCAAATATGTTGCGGGAAACTGGTAAAAATTATTCGCGTGGCGTTTTGCGCGCGATGCTTAGACCCCACCAGATGAGCGGTATTTGAAACGGCAAACGCAAATAGGCAACTAATTGTTGTGAGATCTCTCGATCGCGCCAGTCGTAGGCCATATAAATGTTTCCTGGGTAGACGGCCAAAAAAATTAATACCGCTCCCCATCCTGCGAGTCGTCTTGTGCGCGGAATAAACAAACCAATTGCCACAGCGAGTTCGGCAACTCCGCTCGCATATGTATAGAAAGTTGCATCGCCAGGCAACCAATGCGGAATAAGAGGGTTAAACCGATCGCGCACAACGAAGTGAGCCATGCCAGTGAAACTAAGAAAAGTTGCAAGTATTTGTGCTGAAAACGCAGAGACTTTTTTAAACATTCGTACATGATGCCACTGATTGAGCACAAAATCTGAAACAATGTTCAACAGGCAATAATTTTTTGGAGATACTTTGGGCGAAATTACCGATACGCGAACGAATTGGCTTGATCCCAATCAGCTCGAATTAGTTCGCGGTCAAGTTCCACTCGTATATATAGACGCAATCCCCGTGCGAGTTAATGAACTCGGCGTCGTTACTCATGTCGGCATGCTGTTGCGTCAAGCCCCTGACGGGTCAATTTCGCGAACAGTGGTTTCGGGACGCGTATTACTGAACGAACGAATTCGTGAAGCATTGTTGCGCCATCTTGAAAAAGACCTTGGCTCGATGGCTTTGCCTAACATTCCACTTAATCCGGCGCCGTTTACGATCGTCGAATATTTTACAGATCCAGAAATAAGTGGCTTTCATGATCCACGACATCACGCAGTGAGTTTGGCTTTTGTTGTGCCGGTTTCGGGTGATTGTCAACCGTCGCAGCAAGCGCTCGACCTTGGTTGGTATACGCCTGAGCAAGCAACCAGCGACCAGATGAAACTTGAAATGACAAGTGGCCACGACCGGTTGATACGACTCGCGTTGGCATCGGTTGGAGTGTTGCCTTAGTAATACAAACTTGGCGCACGTTTATCACTTACTATTTGAACATGCGAGTTAAGTCAATGCAACATAATGCCTCTGCATTACGAACAGCGTTGATGGGACAAAAGATGTCAAGTTTTGAAACTAGCGAATCACTAATTGTTTTTCCGAAGATTGGCAGAACGATTGAAGAATTGCGAGTTGAAAATCGGAGTATTGAAATTATCTGGGATGACGGTCTCGCGCTAAAAACTGAAATGAAGTTTCGTGGCTTTTGGCGTATTTTTCATGATGGAGAAAAATGGAGCAAGACAAAAAAATCGGCTCAAGTAATTATTGGCGTCGATGAACTGTCCGTAGTTTGTTTTGGTGCACGCGAGATTGAGGCATATCACGACTTTGATCTACGTCGCCATCCGATGCTCGGTCGCCTCGGCCCTGAACTTGCAGACCCTCGTGTTGATCTAAATGATTGTGTAGATCGCTTAATGAATTACGAGAACCCAGATGAAACTATTGCTGATGTACTACTTGATCAACGGGTGATGCGTGGCATCGGCAATGTTCATCGTTGTGAGTTACTTTGGGCATGCGAATTGCATCCGTGGGCGAAAGTTAGTGCGCTAAGTGTCGACGAATGTTTAGAACTGGTTTCGCTTGCTGCGGGAGTCTTGCGTGGCAACTCGTTGCTTGCATCAACAGAACTAGCGGTTTACGGCAAGCATGGCAAAATTTGTAGTCGTTGCAGCGGACAAGTCCGGGTTACTCACCACGGTGAAGCAAACAGAGTGCTTTATTGGTGTGTTGATTGCCAAGTGCGACATACCGACGTAACTTCGCAAGGCTATGTAATAAAACACGACGCACCTCTGGGTGTTCACCCAGCAGAACATCTTTATCTTTCTGAGTTAGCGAAAGTTCGAAAATCAGTTTGAGGCGATTGAAGAAATAATATTTGTGCGTGTCGCGCGCCATGCAGGAAACACTGCAGCTACAACACCAATGACAAATGCGATAATCAAAATCGTGATCGTGCCAGAGATTGGAAGTTTGAATGCGCTGAAACCTTTTTCAACAAGCGAAACTACAATCACTACGCCCATTGTGATGCCGAGCACTACGCCAGTTACTGCACCAAACAACGAAGTAATCACACTTTCCCAACGAATCATTGTTCGAATTTGTGCACGAGTCATACCAATTGCTCTGAGTAAACCAATTTCACGTTTACGCTCAAACACCGAAAGAAGCAAAGTGATAATAATTCCGACGATCGCAATGATTATTGATAAAAACAACAGGCCATAAATAAGTGCGAGAATTGTGTTAACTTGCGCAGCCTGCGCATCTATAAATTCATCTCGACTTTCAAGCTTGCCAATACCTAAATCTGTGCTGATCGCAGAAATTGCTTTGCGGGCTTGTGCGTCAGATGTGCCTTCATTAATTTTGATATACACAGAACTATCAAAAAGAGAATTTGTTGAACCATCAAAAATTTCTCGGCTAACGACATAGTTTCCAAATGCATTTTTATAGGTGCCAACTAGTTTTAGTGGCAAAGTGCGACCGTCAACTAACGTCACGTTAACAATTGACCCGATCGACAAATTCTTTTTAAGTGCCTTATCGCTCTCAATCAGAATTCCGTCCTTCGTTAAATCAGATTGTTGACCTTCAACCATTTCGAGTGTGTAAAGACCCTCTGTAGTTTTTGGGTTAATCACAAGTACGTTTCTTGATTCGTCACCAACTTTGGCAGGCACGAACCCAATACCTGTGGCCTTATCTACTTCAGGCAACGCATCTATTTGATCGGTAATTGACGTTGGTATTCCACCAAAGCCACGACTGTCAACGCTTAGCGCATAGTCACCTCGAAATGACTTGCCGTATGTGTCTCGAATTTCGCCTTTAATGCTGGCGGCAAGTGCGGTAAACGAAGTCACGAGGGCTACACCTATTAATAGGGGGGCAGCAGTGCGCGAGGTTCGTTTTGGATTTCGTGCAGCATTTTGTCGAGCCATTGCACCAGTCACGCCACGCAACTTTGCGACCGGTGCACCAATGATCATCGCGATTTTGCGAGAAATTGCTGGGCCAATAAAAAGAACTCCTGCAAATAATCCGAGTGCTCCAAAACCAAGTGATCTTGCACCCGCGCCTCGCATTGCAGACACGAGGCCAACAGCGCCACCAGCGAGTAAGACCGCACTAAAAATTATTCGCCGGCGAAAGTCGTTTACCGTGTCTAAGGCGGTGTCGCGCAATGCCGCTAACGGCGAAACTCGTCCCGCACGCAACGCCGGCAGAACTGCCGAAAGCACCGTAATTAAGGTTCCAACTATGACTGTAAAAATTATTGCTTTTGGTTCAATGGTTAAACCCCTAGATGGAATCTCAAGACCAACCGCGTTGAGCAAAGCACTAAGTGCTCGGGATAGACCAATTCCGGTAATGAATCCAAGCACCGACCCAAGGACACCAATGATCAATGCTTCGACCAACAATGCGATAGTCACTTGTCGACGGTTGGCACCGATTGCACGCAACAGCGCACTTTCTCGTTGGCGTTGTGCAGCGGTTATTGAAAATACGTTGTAAATTACAAAGCACCCGACACCAAGTGCAATAAATGAGAAAGTCTTAAGAAACGTCGTGAAAAAACCAAGCACAGTTTTAATTTGACTTGTAGTTTCTGCAGTTATTTGAGCACCTGTGAGAGTTTCAAGTTTTGCTTCGGCTGGGAATGCAGCCTGAATTGATTTAGCGAGTTCATCATCACTAACTGATCCATCGCCTTGAACCAAAATCGCATCGACAAAGCCTGGCTTTAATAGAAATTCAGATGCTGTTGGTTGATCAAATAATGCAAATGTTGCACCACCAGGTGATGCGACGTCACCGTAATTGGCGATACCGACTAAAGAAAATTCTCGTGTACCAGAAAGTGCGTTGACGCGAACCGTGTCGCCGAGGACGAATTTACCATTTTGGGCTGTTTCGCGATCCAGCATCATTTCTTTCGCACCTACTGGTAACCGACCACTTTCAACTTTCCATAAACCAGCGCTACTTTCTGAGGCAATGCCGCCAAAAGTTGGCGGACCTTGATCTTTGCCAAGCGGCTTGCCATCTTTGCCAATAACGCGGGCATGACTTTGCATGTCGCCAACTGCAGCGCTCACACCAGGCACTTTCAAGATTGTTTCGAGAGCCTCAATCTGAGTAGGTGAATGGCGTGATTCACCAAATTCTGATTCAACTGAATTTGACGATCGCACGTAGGCATTGACATCTCTAAACACATCCGTGAACAACTGATCAAAAGTGTTGTTGATCGTGTCTGAGAAAATTGTTGTGCCAGACAAAAAAGAAGTGCCAAGAATAATTGCAAGCGAAGTTAACAAGAGTCGACCCTTGCGGGCCAAAGTCATTTTTAATGAGAGACGAAGCACTTGATTAACCCGCTTTATTCGCCGAGATGTTTTAGATAGTCAAGCACTTTGTCTGGTGTTGGTTGAGTCATCTCACCAGCAATCTTGCCGTCAGCGAGAAACACAATGCGATCGGCGTAACTTGCCGCAACTGCATCGTGTGTAACCATGACGATGGTTTGACCAAGGTCTGTCACAGCACGGCGCATAAATTTAAGAATTTCAGTACCAGACTTTGAGTCAAGATTGCCAGTCGGTTCATCCGCGAAAATAATTTCTGGTCGACTCGCAAGTGCGCGAGCTACAGCAACGCGTTGTTGTTGACCCCCGGAGAGTTCGCTCGGACGATGTTTAAGCCTGTCATTTAGTGAAAGTGTGTCGATCACGGTTTTGATCCATGCGTCGTCTCCACTTTCACCCTCTAGTGATAGTGGCAGGACGATATTTTCGTATGCGCTGAGTGTCGGGATCAAGTTAAAACTCTGAAACACGAAACCAACTTTGTTGCGCCTGAGTTTGGTTATTGCTTTGTCGTTTAGTTGTGAGAGATCAACTTCGCCAATAAAAACACTGCCAGATGTCAACGAATCGAGACCGGCGACGCAGTGCATCAGCGTCGATTTGCCTGAACCACTCGGGCCCATGATCGCGCTGAACTTGCCGCGTTCAAAACTGACGCTGACACTGTCAAGGGCTCGAACTTCGCTCTCGCCACTGCCATAAATTTTTGACGCCGAGTCGGCGCGCGCCGCAATGTTTGCTGGGTCTATCTTTTGAGTTATCTCAATTGTTTGGTTCACGGCAGATAATTGTATACCGTTATGCCAACCCTTACTTTGGTTGTGGAAGAACTCTTAGATAACTCTTAATTGTTTTCCATCCTTGTGGAAACAATTTTTTCGCATCTTCATCTGAGACTGCGCCGCCGATAATCACATCTTGGCCGTTCTTCCAGTTCGCCGGAGTTGCAACTTTGTGTTTAGCAGTCAGTTGCAGAGAGTCGATCACGCGCAAGACTTCGTCAAAGTTGCGGCCTGTTGAAGCAGGGTAGGTGATTGATAGTTTTACTTTTTTATCTGGACCAACAATAAACACACTGCGCACAGTAAGCGTGTCATTGGCATTTGGGTGAATCATGTCGTATAGATCGCTGACCTTGCGATCTGAGTCGCCAATCATCGGAAAATTAACTGGCGTACCTTGAGTCT
>JBAXAW010000030.1:0-17674 GCA_037142305.1 Actinomycetota bacterium | reverse complement strand
GGTATAAACCATCTAGTTATATCTATGCGATATCTTAAATAGGTATGAGTCAAGAGCAATATCGCCCAAGTCGCGGAGATTCTGACAGACAGTTGTCGGGCGGACGATCATCTGGTGGTCGCTCATCAGGCGGACGGTCGTCGGGCGGCGGGTCAAATGTCAATTCGACTTTGTCAATCATTATTGTAGCGCTTGTTGTGTTGCTGGGATTTTTTATCTTGCGTGATATTCGTGGCGGTGACACTAGCCAAACACTTACCGCACCAACTCAAGACACCGTTGTATCTACCGAAACAACACTGCTCGAAATTCCTGTTCAAACAACGATCGTCTTGACTGCATTTAAAATTCAAGTTTGCAACGCTTCAGGAATCTCCGGGAGTGCAGGTCAGTTGACTACTGAGTTGCAAGGTCGGGGCTACATCGTGCAGCCTGCTGTGAACAAAAGTGAAATTACACCAAAACAGACGGTAACTGTGGTGTACTACTTACTCGGCAGCGAAACTGTTGCGGCTGCGGTCGCTAAAGAACTCGGTGGAGTTGCGGTTGCAGCCATGCCAGAACCGATTCCAACCCTTGATGGAAAACTCGGTGAAGCGAGCGTGTTGATTTTGTTAGGCACTGACATCGCCGGAATACCACTTCCTCTAGGCACTGCTGCAGTTGCACCTGTCGCACCTGTCGTGACAATCGCACCTGTTGCGCCTGTTGCGCCAACTACGACAACAGGGTAACAAAACTTTCAAATTATTTTGCGTTACGCAAAAGTTGTAACGCTGCTTGCTCAATGCAATGCAAAGGTTGTTGCATCGCACTCTCGCGCCCAAATAATTCAACCAGACTTATTGCATTAAGTCGACCTTGCACATCTTGGTGAATATCGCCACAGATTGCCGCGATCTGAATTTTTTTCTCAGCGGCAAGTTCTGCCATTGAGCCGACAACCTTCCCTGAAAAACTTTCGTTATCCATGTATCCCTCGCCCGTGATAATTAGGTCAACATCAACTAGTAGTTCATCAAGCAAAACTTCTTGCGCAACAAGATCAAAACCTGGCACAAGGTTTGCTCCGAGTGCTGCCAAGCCACCTGCTAAACCGCCTGCGGCTCCGGCACCCGGCAACAACGAAACATCAACACCATGCGTCTCTTTATACATCTGAACAAGACGCTCAAGGCGAGTTGTCAGCAACTGAACTTGCGCTGGTGATGCACCTTTTTGTGGTCCAAAAACTTTGGCGGCGTCCGTGAACGCCGTCGTCACGTCACACGCAACTACGAACTCAACACCTTTGAGTCGCGCCGGTGTTTGAATTGCACGCACTGCTCCGAGCCCGCCGTCTGTGGTGGCAGATCCGCCAAGACAAACGATGATTCGTTTTGCACCAAGATCTAACGCGGCATCAATGATCTCTCCTGTGCCCGTCGTCGACGCGGCAACAGCATCATTTTTTTCTCTGCCACCAGAAAGCAATAACCCAGAAGCGCAAGCCATCTCGATAATTGCTGTACCTCGATGCAAACGCCAAACTGCATTAACAGGATCACCCAACGGACCAGTGACGAGTGTCGTTCGGTTTGCGCCGCCGAGTGCTTCAAGAGTTCCTTCTCCGCCATCGGCAAGTGGACGCTCAATGCAATCGTGACCAAGTTGCCAACACGCATGACCGATCGCGGTTGCAACCTGAGCTGCAGTTGCCGTGCCTCGAAACTTGTCAACGGCGGCGAGCACTTTCATGCGTTCAGGTTAGATGAGATCATGATCGCAATATGCCCTAAATATGCGCCTAGCCTTAACTACAATGTTTTTTAAGGGCCGACTTCAAATGTCGCTACTTGCAATCACAATTATCAGCGGCGTTCTATCGCTGGTATTTGCCCAACAAGGTGACGACGCAGCACCGAGCACAACTCTTGTACCAGTAGCGACAACCGTGCCAGTGACTACGACGATTTACACACCGCCAGTCAGATACATAATTCAGCCAGGCGACACTCTCGTTGGTATTGCTTCAACTTATTTATTGGATATGAAAGCCTTAATGGATTTGAACGACATTACAAACTCTGACCATGTTGAAATCGGAGATGAACTTATTTTTCCACCCGCAAATGGTTTTGTTCGTGTTGCACCGTCTACGACGATGAAGCCTTAAATTATTTTTGGCGATGCGTCACTGAGATTTCAGCAATGTCTCGCATGATTCTGGCGATGTCAAAATCTTTCGGGGTGTAAACCGCAACGACACCTAGATCGGTTAATTTTTTGCGATCGTCCTCAGGAATTATTCCGCCGACGACTACGGGCGAACCCACACCTGCTTTTTTCAACTGCAACATCACTTCTGGCACAAGCGCCAAGTGCGACCCCGAAAGAATTGATAGTCCAATTACGTCTGGATCTTCGTCTCGTGCTGAGGCTGCAATTTGTTCTGGTGTTAAACGAATACCGCTGTAGACAACTTCCATTCCAGAGTCACGTGCGGCAACTGCTATCTGTTCGGCCCCACTTGAGTGGCCATCTAGACCGGGCTTTGCTACCAATAGTCTTGGCGGGCCACCAACAATCGTTTTGACAAAATCTGAAACCTCGTTCAATAGATGACCGTGTCGGCCAGAGATGCCGCCTACACCGGTTGGTGCACGGTACTCACCAAAAATGTCGCGCAAAACCTGCGACCACTCGCCTGTCGTACCTCCAACTTTGGCAAGTTCAATTGAAGCAGGCATCAAATTTGACCCGTCACGAGCAGCAATTTGCAAAGACTTGAGCGCCGAATCTACTTGACTTTGATTTCGAGATTTACGCCAAGTTTCAACTTCGGTAATCATTTGATTTTCTATCTTCGGATCAACTTTGAGAATATTGTCAAAGCCAACTAAAGGCGAAGGTGCAGTCTGTGTAAATGCATTCACTCCAATAACTTTTTGATCACCTTTTTCTATTCTGCTCGTGCGACTCGACATTGAATTGACAAGTTTCCCCTTGAGGGCATCAACTGCTTCAAATGCTCCACCGATTGCCAAGATCTCGTTGAGTTCAATCCATGATTGATCAACTAATTGAGCGGTTCGCGATTCGATGACAGTTGACCCGTCAAAAATATCTTCGTATTCGAGCAAGTCAGTTTCAAAAGCCAAGACTTGCTGCATTCGCAACGACCACTGTTGATCCCAGGGGCGAGGCAAACCGAGGGCTTCGTTCCATGCCGGCAACTGCACACTGCGAGCCCGAGCGTTTTTAGAAAGTGTTACTGCAAGCATTTCGAGAACAATTCGCTGCACATTATTTTCTGGCTGTGCTTCAGTTAGACCAAGTGAATTTACTTGAACGCCATATCTGAATCGCAGTGCACGGTCATCGGTAATCCCGTATCGCTCTCTACCGATTCGTTGCCAGAGATCGACAAACGCACGCATTTTGCAGATCTCTTCAACGAATCTGATTCCGGCGTTAACAAAAAACGAAATCGACGAAAACACTTGCGGAAACTGCTCATCAGTTACCTGACCACTTGACTTAACAGCGTCCAAAATATCAATTGCGTTAGCCAGCGAAAACGCGATCTCTTGAACCGGAGTCGCGCCGACTTCTTGCAGGTGATACGAGCAAATATTGACAGGGTTCCATTTTGGCGCGTTCGCCGCGCACCAGGCGATCATGTCAACGATTATTCGTCGTGATGGTTGCGGTGGAAATATAAAAGTTCCACGTGACAAATATTCTTTGAGTATGTCGTTTTGAGTTGTGCCTCGTAAATCTTTTGTCGCGACATTTTGTTCGTCAGCATTCGCAACATATAGTGCGAGCAACCAAGCAGCTGTTGCATTTATCGTCATTGACGTATTCATTTCGCCTGGTGGAATACCGTCGAGCAATGTCCGCATATCACCAAGATGCGCAACTGGTACTCCAACTTTGCCAACTTCACCCCTGGCGAGCACATGATCTGGGTCGTAGCCAGTTTGTGTTGGTAGATCAAAAGCAATTGACAATCCTGTTTGACCCTGTGCCAAGTTCGTGCGATACAACTCGTTCGATGCAGCCGCGCTCGAATGACCCGAATAGGTGCGCATCACCCAGGGTTGATCACGCGTTACGGCTTTAGTTGGATCACTCATTATCAGATAAGGCTAGGCGTGGAACTATTGCATTACAGCGACTGCGAGTTCACGCAAATACTGCTCTCTTGTAATGGCTACCGCGCCGAGACTTTCTAAATGTGGAGTCAACCACTGCACATCCAACAAAGTCATTTCGGATTCTTTCATCTTTTTAACCAGCGCCATTAACGCGACTTTGGATGCATCGCGCAATAAATGAAACATAGATTCACCTGCAAAAAATCTTCCAACACGAACGCCGTAGAGTCCACCCGCTAGCAATCCATTTTCGTCAAAGACTTCAAAACTGTGGGCATAACCAAGTTTGTGAAGTCGCACATAAGCATCTATGAACTCTGCGGTAATCCAACCGTGATCACGATTTGGCGCCGCGCAACCTCGCATCACCATTTCGAAACATGTGTCAATGCGAACTTCAAATTTCTTTTCACTACTGCGCATTGACCGAGAGATCACAAACTGATCTAAGTTAATGACTGCGCGCTTAAGTGGCGACCACCAGACCAGATCAGTCGGTTGTTGATCATCAAATTCATCGCTTGAAACCATCGGAAATATTCCGTGCCGATACGCGTGAATCAAAGTTTCTGGTCTTAAATCTGCACCACGACCAACGACATCATTGCGTGGCCATTTTGTTGACGGTGGAAACTCCCAAACCGACTCATCAAGAGAAGTCGGTGTTGAATCCCAGTTCATCAGTAACTAATTCATATGTTAGTAACTATAAAAACCTTGCTTTGATTTGCGACCCAATTTGCCTTGCTCAACAAGCTTCTTCAACATTGGGCGGGGTTCAAGTATTGGTGACTTAAATTCGGCATGAAGCGCCTCAAGAATCGCAACTGACGTATCGAGTCCAACTAGATCGAGCAATGCAAACGGCCCCATCGGAAAGTTGCAACCACCTTTCATTGCAACATCAATATCTTCCATGCTTGCGGTGCCAGCCTCAAACATTGCAATTGCGTTGTTCAAATAAGGAAACAACAACGCGTTAACAATAAACCCAGCGCGATCAACGACTTGTACCGCATCTTTGGCGCAGGCTTTGACAAACTCGTTAGCGAAAGCGATTGTTTCATCGCTCGCAGTGATTGGCCGAACAACTTCAACAAGTGGCATCAGCACAGCAGGATTAAAAAAATGGATGCCACAAACTTTGTCGGGACGATTCGTTGACTTCGCCATTTCGATTACTGGCAAAGTGCTCGTGTTGGTCGACAAGACACACGATGGCTTAACGATTTTGTCGAGTTGAGAAAACAACTCTTGTTTTGTTACAAGGTCTTCAACAGCAGACTCGATGATCAGATCACAATTGGCGAGATCTTCAAGTTTGCTTGTCACACTGACATGCGACATCGCAGAGTCTTTTTGCTCTTGAGTAATTTTTGCCTTTGCAAGTTGTTTGCTAAGACTCGTCTCAATCGCGGCTTTCGTCGCTTGAGCAGTCTCTGCCGAGCGTGACCGGATGACGACGTCAATCCCCGATTTGCTTATAACCTCCGCGATTCCAGAGCCCATGATCCCTGAGCCAATTACGCCAACTGCTTTAATTTCAAGTTTTGTCATCCGAGCGACGCTAGCGACTATTCCTGGCATTTAACTAACCGTAAGTCGGCCGTCATCTTCCAGTTACGTTACGGACACTTTGCGGTCATCTCAAACAGATAAAGTCCACGGGGTGAATAGCGTCCAAATTGAATCTCTAATCAGCGATCCGCAACGAATAATCGCACTTGATGCGGTGCACAACTTTCGTGATTTAGGCGGCTACCCAACTATTAATGGCCAAACGACGAAATGGCGAACTTTGTTTCGAGCCGATGGGCTTTATCGCCTAACCGCCGATGACGCGCAGGCAGTAATTGACCTTGGTGTGAAAACTGTGATTGACCTGCGAACTGATAACGAGGTCAAAACTCGTGGCACCTTCCCCGTTGACAAATTTCCTGTTGCATTTCATCATCTTTCGATAATTGATGCAACTTGGAACGAAGGTGACACACCAGTTATAGAAGACACCGTTGAATTTTTGGTCTGGGCATATCGTGAAATGATCGCCAATGCTGCACCAAAGTTCGCTAATGCCATTGAAGTCATCGCGTCAACCGATGTTTTGCCGTTGGTGTTTCATTGTGCTGCTGGCAAAGATCGCACAGGAGTATTGGCGGCTTTAATTTTGTCAATCCTCGATGTGCCAGATGAAATCATTTCTGCAGACTACGGACTAACCGAATTAGGGATGAAGCGACTCATCAAATGGGCCGAGGTGAGCCAACCAGATCTTGCCACGGCTTACGCCAACATGCCAGCCCGATTTGCTGCGGCTGACCCTCGGGCAATGGCAATCATTCTTGATGACTTAAATACTAAATATGGATCAGTGCAAAACTTCGTTCGCGAAATTGGCGTCAGTGACAAAACAGCAAATACTTTGCGAGAATCTTTACTAACTAATTAAATTTCTAAATACCTAGAATTGAGTTGTGACGCACTCTTTGGCCAGTCTTAAAAGTTCCGGGCCAACGGGTCTGATGTTTCACCACTTTCACGGTAATGGTCACCTAAAAAGTGAAGGCTCATTCTCTGCCGATGAGTTTGGGCGATCACTTGATCATGCGTCAAGAGTTGCAAATCTTCTAAGCGCCGACGTATTTCTAGAAAAAGCGCTAAATCAAAACCTAGATGAGGCTGATATCTGTTGCTCGTTTGATGACGGGCTGCAATGTCAATTTGATGTTGCAGCTTCTGTGCTCACCTCGAAGAAACTCAACGCATTTTTTTTCGTCAACACCGGGCCTCATGCAGGGCACCCATATATTTTGGAAATTTTCAGGATATTTAGGAATCAGTTTTTTGAGAATAAGGACGTATTTTTTGCAGAATTTGATTCATGCCTCGAGACCACGATGCCTGAAATATTTTTGTCTGCAAAGAAAACTTTTCCAGAAGATTATTTAACTGTTTATCCGTTTTATACGCGCGGTGACCGGTGGTTCAGATATTTGCGCGATGAAATCTTGACTCCGGATGAATACTTGGAGATTATGAAACTGATAATTCAAGATCACGGCACGTCAATTGGCGAAATAAATAAAAAAATTACGATGAGTCCAGAATCAATTACTCAACTCGCCGCTCAAGGCCACGTCGTTGGCTTGCACTCACACAGTCATCCAACAAACATAACGAGGCTGACAGCGACAGAAAAGCATTCTGAATACTCTGTTAATTCAGAATATTTGACTGGCTATTTAAATAGTGCGCCAAAATGCATGTCTCACCCAAATGGCGTGTACGACGAAGAAATTTTGAGGGTTCTTCGTGAGATGAACATCCTCGTCGGTTTTCGAGACAATATGGATTCAGTATCTGATCGTTCAAATCTTGAGATTCGACGATTAGATTCTGCTTTCTTGCCTCGCGACTAAATTACTAATGCGAGTTTTTAGTTTTCGCTGATCGTTACTTTTGTAATTCGAAGCTCTTCTTTTGGTGGCACGCCATTTGATGCTGGGTCATCATTGCCTGCTTTGTCAAGCGCCGAGATTGTTGTATCCAAACCTTTTGTTACTTGACCGAACAACGTGTAGTTAGGCGAGAGAGATACTCCTTGCTCACCAGTTATAACAAAGAACTGACTGCCATTTGTATTTGGCCCAGAGTTAGCCATCGCCAGAGAGCCGAGTTTGTACTCACCGGCGGCTGGCAACTCATCAGCAATTGAATAGCCAGGCCCACCCGATCCAGTCGCAGTTGGATCACCGCACTGCACCATGAAAGTTGGTATCGCTCGATGGCAAACTGTGCCATCGAAATATTTTGACCGCACCAAGTTGACAAAGTTATTGACAGTACCAGGTGCCTTTGCTGCGTCAAGCACGACAGTGAAATCGCCTTTCGAGGTTGACACGACCGCCGTGTAAGTTTTCGTTAAGTCGATGCACAATTTTGGTGCAGAAGTGAACGTTTCAATTTTTGAACCAGAGCCATCTGCTGGTGCGCATACTCCCTCACCATAAGAAAATGGTCCGGCTGTCGCTGATGGCACGGTTGACTCAGCCGAAACTGTTGAATCACTAGTTGATGTCTGGGCTTCATCTTTGTTTCCACTCAAGTTGAACAACAAAACAACCCCAACAACTGCGCCGATGAGTAAAGCAATCCGCGTTATTCGACGGCGCAAAATCTGACGCTTAGTCTTTTGCGCATCTTCATTACGGCGGGCTAATCGATTTTCTTTTTGGCGGTTTCTTTTGTCTGTTCCCATGATCAGAAAATGCTACAGGTCTACAACACCTGCACGGCTAGCGTTGAAAGCCGTGGCTTTGATAGTTCAGAAATACGGTGGCACTTCAGTGGCCGACCCCGAGCGAATGCGCAATGTTGCCCGCCATATCGCGGCATCAAAAGCAGAAGGCAACCAACTGGTGATTGTTGTTTCGGCAATGGGAAAAGCCACCGACAACCTAATGGATCTCGCACGACAAGTTTCGTCTGCGCCACCAGGTCGAGAATTAGACATGTTGCTGACAACTGGTGAACGCATCAGCATGTCGCTTTTGTGTATGGCGTTGCAAGATCTCGGTGTAGAAGCAATGAGCTTCACCGGAAGTCAAGTCGGGATCATTACCGACACGGTGCATGGTCGAGCGAAAATTCTCGAAATCAGAGGCGACCGCGTTCGCGAGGCTTTGCGCGACGGCAAAGTGGCAGTCGTCGCAGGTTTTCAGGGCGTTAGCACTGAAAAAGAAATTACAACACTTGGTCGCGGAGGAAGCGATACGACTGCAGTTGCACTCGCCGCGGCGCTGAAAGCCGACGTCTGCGAAATTTACACCGATGTCACTGGAGTTTTTACTGCTGACCCACGACTTGTTTCGCAAGCACGAAAATTAAAACATCTTGAGTTTGACGAGATGCTCGAGATGGCTGGTGCCGGCAGCAAAGTGCTGGCACTCCGCAGTGTTGAATTTGCTCGCAATCACAATGTGCCGATTCATGTGCGCTCAAGTTTCACTTGGGAGCAAGGAACTTGGGTGACGAGCGAAGAACGTAAAGGAGAAAAAAATATGGAAGATCCAATTATCTCTGGTGTCGTACACGACGCTGGCGATGCAAAAATAACTGTGTTGGGCGTGCCTGACCAACCGGGTGTTTCGGCGGCATTGTTTGAACCGTTGGCTAATGCCAACGTCAACGTTGACATGATCGTGCAGAACACTTCAACTGCAGGAACAACAGATATTTCTTTTACTCTGCCGAAGACCGATGTGGCGATAGCGCAACCGATAGTTGAAAAAATTGCTAAACAGGTTGGCGCGAGGGGCGTAACCAACGACTCAAACATCGCCAAAATCTCACTTGTAGGTGCAGGAATGAAATCAAGCCCTGGCATCGCCGCCAAGATGTTTCGAGTTTTGGCCGACAACAAAGTCAATATTGAAATGATTTCAACGAGCACTATTCGTATTTCGGTTGTTGTGGCAGCCCCAATGCTTGAAACAGCAGTACGCGCACTACATACGGCGTTCAATCTAGATAGCGGCGAGGAGTATTCGGCACCACTGCCTGAACGCAAGTAGCAAGTAGATTTCTTCAGACATATGCAAACAAAGCGTGCTCATCATTTGCCTTGGCGGCGCGCAGGAAATCTTGCGGATAATAACTTAAGCGCAGACGATGTCGTAAGAGAAACGGGTTGGGTTTTCAATAATGAAACCGGAAACGATCTAACACTTAAAGAGTTTGTCGACACCGGCGACAAAGAGGTTCAGCGATACATTCGGTTGCTTGAACTCGGCAACATAAATTTTGAGTCTTCAACTCTGCTCGAAATCGGCAGTGGCATCGGCAGAATGACTTCGGCGTTTACGAATCGCTGCGAGAAAGTAATTGCCGCAGATGTTGACTCGGCTTTTCTTGAGCGATGCCGACAGACAGTTGCGCGGTTTGGACGAATTGATCGCCTAAACACACTGCACGTGGTCAACGGAAGAACCCTTGCGCTGAATGACAACACGGTTGATCTAACTTTTTCTTACATCACCTTGCAACATTGTCAGCCCCACGACGCTCTTGAACTTGTTAACCAAGCAATCCGTGTCACCAAAAGTGGTGGCACAATTGTGCTCAATTTTCGCACTTGGGTACTCAGCGATGTCTTGCTCGTGCCGTTAGGCATCGCAATGCGCTCGCTTTGGAAAGTTTCAATTGTCGGCCCACGCCTCGCCCGTTGGCGCTGGTCGACGAGATTCGGGTGGCAAGCCAACCGACTAAAACCAGACACGGTGCTGGCGAAAGTCGCGCCACAACTAAGCGATATAAAAATATTTCATTCAAAAAAGCGAACCCTTAAAGTTTTCTTGTCCAGCAAAAATGCCATAAAAGTAATCCCCACCAACCGAATTAATCCAAGCCACTGGTGGTTAGTCGCTCAAGTATCCTAAATGCGTGGCAAATAACATCTCAAACAAAAAAGTTTCAATTGGAATAGTTGGCGCGACAGGCATGGTCGGCAGTGTGATGCAGACGTTGCTCGTTGAAAGAAAATTTCCTGCATCAACGGTTAGGTTTTTCGCATCTGCAAGATCTGCTGGAAGCGTCATCGAATGGAACGGCCAAAAAATCACTGTCGAAGATGCTGCAACTGCAGACACAAGCGATTTAGATATTGCGATTTTTTCTGCAGGTGCCACTACTTCACGAGCAATTGCGGAGATTTATGCCAAGCGCGGCACCATGGTGATTGATAATTCATCTGCGTGGCGAATGAACCCTGATGTTCCATTAATTGTTTCAGAAGTCAACCCTGAAGATATCGCTCAGGCAAAACTCGGAATCATTGCTAATCCAAATTGCACAACAATGGCTGCGATGCCAGTACTCAAACCACTGCATGATGCTGCTGGACTTGTGCGAATGGTTGCAAGCACATATCAAGCAGTTAGCGGAATGGGAGTTTCTGGTGTCGCCGAACTACATGAGCAAATCAAACTTGGTGCGCCAAATGCAAAAGACTTGACCTATAGCGGTGAAGCTATTTCGTTTCCAACGGCTGTGAAGTTTCCAAAAACGATTTCAAACAACGTGATCCCATTTGCAGGCACCTTGGTAGATGACGGCATGTTAGAAACTGATGAAGAGAAAAAGTTGCGTAACGAGAGCCGCAAGATTTTGCATATTCCAAATTTGCGTGTTTCGGGTACTTGCGTGCGCGTTCCAGTTTTTACAGGTCACTCACTCTCACTAACTCTTGAATTTGATCGTGCGATCACTCCGGCTGAAGCAACAAAAATTTTGTCAAACGCAGCGGGTGTAAGTCTGATGGATGTGCCAACACCTTTGGACGCCGCAGGTAAGAACGCAAGTTTTGTCGGGCGTATCCGTCAAGATCATTCGATCGAAGGAAACAAAGGCCTGGTGTTATTTGTTTCTAACGACAATCTTCGCAAAGGCGCTGCGCTTAATGCTTTGCAAATCGCCGAAGTAATCGTCAACAATAACAATTAAAGAATTTTTAATTTAATCTTCGACTGGCATTCCTTCGTGCCATACATCGCCTGCAACAATTGCATTTGCTGCACGACGCAATCGTAGAGAGTCAAGCGGTTTAATTAACCAGCCTTGCGCACCACTGCGCCGCGCCAAATGAACATCGGCGTGACGATCAAGCAACATTAGAACTGGCACATTTGGTGCTCGCCCATCACTGTGATCTAAACGCAGATCCATAGTTACTGCCATCGCGCCCATTGAACCACTCTGCAAATCAAGTACTGCCAAATCTGGAGTGCGTTGCTTTATGGCTTGCGGCACATCGCGACCATCACTACACACGACGAACGAAGTTTCAGGTGTACCAAGTGCAGAATGGACTTCGTCGAGAACCCACTGAGCATCGGTGGCAAGCAAAATGTGCACGCGCAAATGTTAGCGTAAGTTTCTCAACACACGACTCGGAGAGTGAATTGCGCGCACAAGTCAGCCGGAAACCAACATACGCCACTGCAGTGATGCTTGTTTTGATGACGACGATGATGTTTGTTTCTGCAGGTTCTGCTCGGGCACAAGATGACGCAATAGATCTGGCACCAGTAGATGTCGTAGAAGTCAACGGATTAATTGACGAAATCGTGGCTCATGACATTGAGCAAGCAATTGATCGTGCAGAGAATTCAAACTCGCAGGCAATTATCTTGCAAGTCAACTCACAGGGCGGTGTTGTCTCTACGGCTCGCATGACGCAGTTATTTGAAAAAATTATTAATTCAAAACTCCCAATTGGTGTATGGGTAGGGCCAACGACGGCCCGCGCCTACGGAACTGCTGCTCAGTTGTTGGCAGTTGCTGATGTTTCGGCGATGGCCGATGGCACACGAATTGGTAAAACTGGAAAGCTACTTTCGACCAGTGCCGGCAAAATTAGTTTTGGTGATGCATCTTCGCAGTTATTAACTTCTACTTTGAATTCTCAACAGGCAAAAAAATTAGGTGCGTTAAAACTTACGACAGTCGACGAAGGCGTGCCTGTTTTGCGAAACATGTTGCTAGCGCTTGATGGATTGACAATCAAAGGCAAAACATTGCACACGGTTGTTGACGCCAAAGACGCGAATGGGCAACTAGTACGCGATGCAGCGACGACAAGATTCTTTAAACTCGGTTTAATCGAGCGCTTACTGCACACTTCGGCAAGTCCACCAGTGACATATTTATTATTTATTATCGGTCTCGCGCTACTAATATTTGAATTTTTCACCGCTGGAATCGGCATCGCCGGCGTTGTCGGTGCCATTTGTGTTGTGCTTGGCAGTCACGGGCTAGCGACATTGCCACTGCGCGGAGCGAGTTTGGTGCTGCTGTTGATTGCAATGTTTGCACTGGCGATTGATGTTCAAGTTGGTATTCCGCGGTTTTTTACGGGCCTTGGTCTAGCACTATTTACGATTTCTAGCGTCACACTATTTCGCCCAAGCGACGGTGGCGATGTTCGGCTTTCTTGGCTAACACTTGCTTCTGGTGTTGCGGCGATTTCATTGGCATTCGTTGTCGGAATGCCATCAATGGTGCGCACTAGGTTTGCCACGCCAACGATCGGTCGTGAGTGGATGATCGGAAGCATCGGTGTTGCGGTTGGAGCGATTAATCCACTTGGAATTGTGCGAATTCACGATGCCAACTGGCGCGCACGTACGAATCGCTCAACACCAATTAATGATGGTCAAGAATTAAAAGTTGCCGCAATTGACGGAGTGACTCTAGAAGTTGAACCACTCGAAGGTGCCGCTCGTGACTATCGCGAGATGCGCAAACCAAAATAATTTTTTGCGCTGGCTAATTAACTAGCTAACTAGCCAGTCGTGCGCCACCAACTCGCAAATCATCTGAGCGTTTAGTGATACCACGACTATCTAACGCTTCAAGCAACGGCACTGCATGCTTGCGTGTGATCCCAAGATGTTCGCGAAACTGCGAGACAGTGAAACCATTTGGGTTCTGATTCAAAATTTCAATTACCTTCAGTCGTGCAGTTTCAAGTGCGGTGATGTGAAATACGGTACCATCAACATCTACTAATAATCCGCGCTGTACAAGTTGTCTCACAATATTGCGGTCAAGTGTCTTGGTATCTGGCGGCGTTACTCCGGCGTGTGCGAATAATCCTGCATACGGGTGATCAGATATTGAGTTGGCACCCTTGATCCGAGCGCGTCCCATTTCGATAACCACTTCTGGCAAAGTCACAACAACTGCTTGCTCATGCGAATTGAGTCGAGAGACTTCAATGCCGTCAGGATTTTTTGCCAACTGCATCGCTAAATCTTTTCGCAATGCATCGTAAAGCGCTGGAGTAGTCAGCCATTCGCCAACTACTGCGGGCAGTCGTTGGGCAGTGAGTAACTCAAAGTCACTGACAGTTACCCAACCATGTTCTGCAATCAACCTCTCAAGTGACCGATCAGGTTTGGCACGTGAGACACGAAGTATCGGATGAATATCGAGCACTTCTCCACCACCAATTGTTTCTTGTCGACCAGATTCGCGAAGGATATATCGATCACCCGGCATAAGTGCAAGAGACGAATCAATCGCAATTCGCACAAAACCTTGCTCATCGGCATTTAACTCACGCGCACCAATTAGACGAATCTTGGCAGAGAACTCGCCGGCGCCAATATAAACCGAATAACTACCGCGACGAGTCACTCGGTGTTTGAGACCTGGAACTATTCGCAAAGATGCATCAAACATTGCAGTTGGTTTCCATTGTTGTATTTTTACCAGTGCGTCACCACGAGAAATTTCCTCGTGTGAAATGCCCACAAGGTTCAATGCACAGCGATTCCCATCATCAAGTGTTGTAACAGCTTTTTCGTGCTGTTGAATTTCACGAATTCGAACCGTCTGCTGTGTTCGTACAACAACGAGTTCGTCGCCGACATTTAGTGAACCATTAATCAAAGTTCCGGTAACGACCGTGCCCGCGCCTTTTGCTGTGAACGAACGGTCAATCCACAGTCGAGGTCGATGTCTTGCAATTGAATTATTTTTTAGTGGATCGCTTGCAACAAGCTCATCTAGCGCTGTTCGAAACTTGTCTAACCCAATTTGTGTTGTAACTGAAGTTGCAATTATCTCGGCATTTGCCAAGAACGATCCGCTCGTGTGGTCGGCAATTTCACTGCGGCGAATATTTTCTAAGGCCGCGTCAATCAAATCTATTTTTGTTAGCGCAACAACACCATTAGCGACGCCAAGAAGTTTTAATATCTGAAAATGTTCTTCGGTTTGTGGCATCCAGCCTTCTTTGGCGTCAACAACTAAAACACACGCATCAATTGCCCCGACGCCTGCCAACATGTTGCGCAAAAAGCGAATGTGACCAGGCACATCAACAAAACTTGCGACAGCACCAGACGGCAACACCGTGGCGGCAAAGCCCAGATCAATAGTCATGCCGCGGCGCTTTTCTTCTTCCCATCTGTCTGGGTCGGTGCCAGTTAGCGCTCGAACGAGCGAAGATTTTCCGTGATCGACATGGCCGGCAGTTGCAATTACAGTCATTGAGTTAGCTACTCAACAAGACTGCGCAAAGCATCAATCAATAATTGATCATCTTCACAACGCACAGTGCGTAAATCAAAATAAGTTTTCGAATCTTTGACTCGAGCAATAATTGGTAGTTGACGATTCCGCAATTTTGCGAGATGATCACCAGCGATTACAACACCAGCCGAAGTAATAGTTGCACCGGGTGCCGACCCAGCACCCGGTATTGAGTCGAGCGAGCAAACCTCGCCAACTTGAGCCGCACTGGTTATCTTCTCGGCACGCAACTTCAACTCAGCAACAGAAGTACTTGCCATCTTCCAAAACGCAATATCTGTCGTCGCGGTTCGCCCTAGATACGAAAGCGCCAGAGATTGCATCGCGATCATTGTCAATGACCCTGGTCTTAATGCACGCGCTAGCGGATGTTGTGCACATGCGTCAACAAGATCAGCACGACCGGCGATTACTCCGCATTGAGGGCCACCAAATAATTTGTCGCCGCTGAACATCACCAATGCGGCACCGTCACTCAGTGTTTGTCGCGCTGCTGGTTCGTTGGCTAACCAAGACGGTGCGCGACCTTCAAGCCATGGGCAGGTGTTATCAACTAAACCCGAACCGATATCAGCAACAACGGGCACAGGCAGAGTTGCGAGTTCGCGCATCGGCGTGTCTTCGACGAAACCCGACACGCGATAATTCGACGGATGAACTTTGAGTACCAGCGCAATATCATTGCCGCGTTTGTCTATGGCTTTTTTGTAGTCACGAAGTCGCGTGCGATTTGTTGTGCCGACATCAACAAGTCGTGCGCCAGATTGTTCGGTGACTTCGGGGATTCGAAAGTTGCCGCCAATTTCAACACTCTCGCCCCGCGAAACAGCAACGTCTCGCTCGCTCGCCAACGCGGCAACAACTAACAACACAGCCGCAGCATTGTTGTTGACAATGATCGCCGACTCGGCGCCACAAAGAAGAGCGAGCAATTTTCCAACAGTGTCTTGACGTGAACCGCGTTCGCCAGTCAACATATTTAATTCAAGATTTGATGCACGATCAGATGTGTGAATCTCGATCGGTGCACGACCAAGGTTTGTGTGTAACAAAACTCCAGTTGCGTTAACGACCTCGCGCAACAATGATTGAGAAAATTCGGTGGCTAATTGATCGGCCTGTTGCTGCACATTTGATACCGAGCTTTCAGCAATCGCGCGGCGCGCGCAATCTACGAGAATTGCATGTGGCAGAGAATGGCGATTCGCCAGCTCTCGTGCGAGTGCATCCACTGATGGTGGGCGCCCCGCGGTGTCGACCGACACGCGATTCATTGCTTTGAACCTATCGGCGAATTTGGCGATGATGTATCAGCGTCTGGCAATGCGTATTCTCGTTGATGTGACAAGTTCAGATGCAGTCTCTAATTTTTCGCCGCTCGACAATTTAGACAAGCTAGATAAAAGTGCGCTACGTCCGGCAGCCACCGTGATGCTGATCCGCGATATTGAAAATGGTTCATTTGAAGTTTTTATGTTGCAACGCACACTAAACGCAGCATTTGCCGGCGGGATGTATGTGTTTCCAGGTGGAAGAGTCGATGAAGCAGATGGCATTGAAGAATTAGAACAACTCTGTGATGGCTTGGACGATGAATATGCAAGTGGCTTACTCGAGATTCCAAGTGGCGGTTTGGCTTACTGGGTGGCAGCGATTCGCGAATGTTTTGAAGAAGCCGGCGTGTTGCTTGCACGCAGCACTAAAACGAATCAAATAATTGCGTTTGATCAACCTGCGATCGTTAATCGCTTCGATGAGGCACGGCTTAAAATTCATGACTTTTCGCTGAGCATGGTCGAGTTATGTCGCAGCGAAGATTTGCATCTGATAACCGACTCAATTCACTATGTCAGTCATTGGATAACACCAGTCGGCGAGGCACGCAGATTTGATACACGATTTTTTGTTGCACGTGCCCCAGATGCTCAAGAACCGCTGCACGATTCGCAAGAGACAATTGCCAGTTTGTGGGTGAGACCTCAAGATGCACTTGACAAACTCGCACGCGGAGAACTTGCGATGTTTCCACCGACTTCAGAAAACTTAAAGTTTCTCGCAAACTACAAGACGAGTGACGAAGTACTCGCCGCCGCAAAGAAAGTTTCTAGGCCAGTAGCAATTTTGCCTAAGCTGCGCACTAACAGCGACGGCAAGGTAATTGGCGTGTTAATGCCTGGCGACCCTGACTACTAGTTAGCTAGTTGACTAGTCAACTAGCTGATTTTTGGTTTGTCGCCGAGTGCCAATGCGACGCTCTCGAGTAAACGAGCCGAACAACCAGCCATCTCATTGACCGGCACAGTTTGCGCAATAATTTTTCGTGCAATCTCACGAAAGGCCTCAGCGGCAAATCCTGATCCAGAAATCGCAACTGGTTCGCCGTTGTCACTGCCATGGCTGACCACACTTTCAATCGGAATTTGCCCAAGTAACTC
>JBAXAW010000029.1:0-17690 GCA_037142305.1 Actinomycetota bacterium | reverse complement strand
TCTTCTTCGTTATAAGCCGGAATGACAATTGAAATTAACTTTTTACTTGTGGTCATACGCCAGCCATGAACTCATCAATTGTTGAGATCATGTAGTCAATCATTTCATCAGTAAGGCCCGGGTAGACACCAATCCAAAAAGTATTTGTTGTGATGATGTCGGAGTTTGTTAGGTCACCGACTACGCGATGTGGAATATTCTGATACGCCGGCTGTTTCAATAAATTGCCTGCGAAAAGTTGACGAGTACCGATTCGACGTGACTCGATATGCTGAACCAAGTCATACCGCTTAACTGGCGCGCCGGGTCGAACGGTTAATAGAAAGCCAAACCAACTTGGCTCTGACTTTGGGGTAGTCTGCGGAAGAATAAAGAATTCTTCGTATTTTTTCAGACCTTGATACAAGCGATTAAAGTTTTTGCGACGTGCGGCGATGAACTCTGGGAGTTTTTTGAGTTGAGCAACGCCGATAGCCGCCTGCATATCGGTAAGTTTTAAGTTGTAACCGATTTGAGAATAAATATGTTTGTGGTCATAACCATACGGCAGGCCACCAAGTTGCCAATCGAATCTTCGACCACATGTATCGTCGTGGCCAGTTGGACACCAACAGTCTCGACCCCAGTCTCGGAGTGACTCTACGATTTTGCGCATACTCGCAGTTTTTGCTTGAACACACCCGCCTTCACCCATTGTCACATGATGCGCTGGATAAAAACTTGCTGTTGATAAATCTCCAAACGAACCAACTGGCTTGCCGTCATACATTGCGCCAACGGCATCGCACGAATCTTCAATAACGAAAAGATTATTTTCTTTAGCGATGCTCATCACAGCATCTAAATTAAACGGATTACCGAGTGTGTGTGCCATGACTATCGCCCGTGTCTTTGGCGAAATTGCAGCCTGCATCTTTTCGGCTGTTGCATCGTATGTACCTAATTCGCAGTCAATAAAAACGGGTATCAATCTGTTTTGAACTATCGGGTTTACCGTTGTCGGAAACCCTGCGGCCATTGTGATAACTTCGTCGCCATCAACTAACGCGCGCTTACCTAAGCGATCAGACTTCAGCGCTGAAACTGCTAGCAAATTCGCCGATGAACCTGAGTTACAAAGCATTGCGTGTTTGACACCCATCACTTTTGCAAATTCTTCTTCAAACTCGTGTGCAAATCTGCCAGAAGTCAGCCAAAAATCAAGTGATGAGTCAACAAGATTCGTCAGCTCTGATTCATCAAATACTTTTCCCGAGACTGGTATCTGTGAAATACCGCCCAAAAACGGCTTCTTTGGAAACGCCACATCGTAATATTGCGCAGTTAAATCAAGAATTTGCTGCCGCAGTGCGTCTTTCTTCAAGTTACTTTTGTTTTCATCCATGATCTCCAAATCTAACGGATCAGGGTGTCGGCTTCGTGACCAGATTGCACAAGACGCAAGTTGCCAGCAGCGTCGTGCTCAAGCACAGTAATACTGCAATTGTCAAGACTACGAATCACCAGGCGATCATCATTAGTTAGTGCCCCAATCACAGCGTTTATCGCAATGAAGTGAGAAAAAATAACCGTGTCGCGCTCAATTGCACTAATGAATTCAATTATTTGATTTTTGAAATCAAAATAATTCTGGTCAAGGTCAGACCACTTGCCTTGCATAACTTCACGCAACCACACAACACGCTCTGCCATAGCCAAACCGCTGGGCGAAGGAATTTCAGTTACTTCGACACATACCCGCAAGGGCAGTGCTCGTAATTTTATAAACGCATCCGCAGTCTGTTGACAACGCAATAACGGACTCGAAATAATTTCAACTTCGTTTCCCGCGAAAATTTGATCAAGTTTGCTCGCCGCATCGTCAGCCTGAGTTCGACCAAGTTCATCTAATTCTGGGTCTAAAGCAGTATCCCATCCAGCAGATGCACGCCCGTGCCTCACTAACGCAATACGAATACTTTTCAAATCATCACTCAGCTATTCAAATATCCATCGATCACTTGGTGGCCCAGTCTCGCCTTGCTTAATAAACCACTCAGTTCCGAATGCAAGTCTAAAAATATCATCAGTCATATTTAAGAAAAATGATGAATCTGTGATCTGACTTTTATGACAGGCGATCGCCAACTTTTTTTGGTCACAATATTTCTGCACATCGACACGATGCGAGATCGCGTTCTCTGGTTCACCCATTGGATTTCCATCATCAGCCGGACCATCTGGATCAAAATCGCCGATGCCTTCTGTCTCACTAAGAATCTCAGGATTACTTAAGGCCATTTCACGCATCCGTCGAAATGCATCTCTGTTGGTTGTCATTTCGAAGACATTTTTTACACCAGCAAGGATCGCAGCAAGATTACCGATTTTATGAACAGCAATATGGTCCGGATGCCCATAGTTGCCGTGCCAGTCGTAAATCGTTAATGCATCAGTATTTTCTTCTCGCAAGATCTCTGCAAGCCGATTTGCGGCAACTTCAATGTCGATATTTATGAAAGCCTGTGGATCTGCATTTTGTGGCCAACCTGTCATCCCAGAATCTTTATAACCGAACATTTCTACACGCGATATCCCTAAAACTTTGGCCGACGCTGTGACTTCTTTAAACCTTCGATCTACGAGAGTTTCGCCAGGTTGCAAATCACTCGGCACTTCACCGTAAGCGCCGTCAGTTGCGACAACTAAAACAACCCGGTGACCTTCTGCGCTGGCTCTGGCGATTGTTCCACCGGTTGCCAGACATTCATCGTCTGGGTGCGCATGAAAGCAAACAAGTGTCGACATTGAAACTAAACCTAACTGGATAATTCTTTGACAATACCCCGTGCTAATAATTCATCAATATTCTTAATTCCCCATTTTGTTAATATCTCGCGAGAGTTCGCACCTGCATGCGCCGGAGCATCTGGCATCGGCACAGTCGTGCGAGAAAATCGTGGTGCTGGCGCTGGTTGAACTGCACCCGCAATTTCGATGAAAGTTTTACGCGCGACATTGTGCGGATGCTCTGCTGCCTCGCTCATGGTTAGTACAGGCGCAAAGCACACATCAGTGCCTTCCATGACCTTGCACCATTCATCGCGAGATTTAGTTAAAAATATTTCGACTAACCGAGCCTTGAGTTTCGGCCACATTGTTTTGTCTAGTTGTGCTGAAAAATCTGAGTCTCCAGCCAAACCAGTTAGACGCAATAATTCTGCATAAAACTGGGGCTCAATTGATCCGATTGAAATATATTTTTTATCTTTGCATTCGTAGACATCATAAAAGTGGGCTCCGGTGTCAAGTAAGTTCGTGCCTCGAGAGTTTTCATCATGCATACCAATATTCTTCAAGCCCCAGAACATCGACATCAAAATTGCAGAACCATCGACCATCGCTGCGTCGACTATCTGACCCAGTCCACTTCGTTGCGCCTCAAGCAAAGCACAAACAACGCCATAGGCCAGCAACATTCCGCCGCCACCAAAATCGCCGACCATATTTAACGGTGGCACAGGTGCCTGCCCAGCCCGACCAAAATGCGCCAATGCGCCAGCAAGTGAAATGTAATTTAGATCATGACCAGCCGAATTTGCGTACGGCCCGTCTTGCCCCCAGCCAGTCATGCGACCAAAGACAAGTTTCTTATTTCGTACCAAACAAACTTCTGGCCCAATGCCAAGGCGCTCCATCACACCTGGGCGAAAACCTTCAATAAGAGCGTCGGCGCTGGCGACGAGTTGCAACAGTGTTTCCACGCCATCTGGATGTTTCAAATCAATTGCGATATTTTTGCGACCTCGCAACATCACATCCCAGTGCGCACTGCTAACAGGCGCATCGCGTACCGCTTGTACTCGTTCAACGCGCACGACTTCGGCGCCCATATCGCTTAGCATCATCGCCGCAAATGGCCCAGGCCCAATGCCCGCGATCTCAATTATTTTGTAACCAGCTAATGGTCCTTTGGATGAATTACTCACAGTGGTCAATTTTTTAACGCGAAGTCAGAAATCAATTCAACCAAAAATCCCCAAAGTGGTTTTGGCATGTCGTGCCCCATGTCTTCAACTAAAACTAATTTTGCATTAGGGATAAGTTCGGCAGTTCGCTCTCCACCCGATGGCGATATCAAAGTGTCGTCTTTGCCGTGAATCACCAGAGTCGGCGTCTTAACCGCACGAAGTTGCTCGGTGCGTCGACCTGATGCATAAACAGCAGCTAGTTGTCGAGTTGAGCCTTGGGGGTAATACATCCGGTCGAAATCGCGCGCTGCCGAAGTTTTTGAAAACTCATCGCTGCGATATTTTTTCGAGTGATAAACCTGATAAACAATCGAGTGTTCGATGTAACTTGCCCGATCAGATGGGCTCTCAGACAACAATGCTCCGATCGCTTCAGGTGTTGACTGACCAAATTCTGGTTCGCCAGACATAGACATCACAGAAATTAACGATCGAACTCGTGTTGGATGTTCAATTGTTAAAACTTGAGCAATCATTCCGCCAAGAGACACGCCAAAAATATGAGCGCGATCAATCTTTAAATAGTCCAACAATCCGACAACATCGCTAGCCATATCAGAAAGTGTGTATGGCACAGGCGGAACAGTTTCTTCGAGCAACGCCGCTTTCAAGACAGCGCCAAGGTCAACTTCAATGCCATCAAATTTTGTTGACAACCCGCAATCACGATTATCAAAACGAATTACAAATAAGTTCTTGGCCGCAAACATTTTGCAATATTCTGTATCCCACTTAACCATCTGGGCTCCGTGACCCTCCATCAAAATCAGAGCCGGGTTTTTCGGGTCACCAAATGTTTCGTATTCAAGTTCAATCGTCGAAGATACTTTTGCGCTCGCCATACTCTGTCTTTCTTATTCTTGCAATAACCGTTGTTTTTGCACTTCGAATTCGGCGATTGTAATTGAGCCTCGGTTAAGTAGCGCTTCAAGGCGCTCGATTTGCTCGACCACCGAATCGTAGCCACTTGAGCTGCCGCCACTGACGTGAATTGCTTCCTGAATAATATTTTGCACCTGTTCAGGTTTTCGAATGTCACTAAATAATTGTTGACCATCTTCACTTGCCGACTCAATCAATAAATCTCCTGCGCCGAGCATTCTTTCAATAATTGATTGTGCAAAATTTACATTATTGACTCGATCAAGCGGAATCTCGACTCCACGTCGCGCCAAGACTCCTTCACGGTAAATCACACGCTGCGAAGTCACGACGAAAAACGTAAAATACCATTTCAAGCCAACAAAACAAACTGAGCCAAGTGCTACAACTAGCCCAACTAGTAAAACACGATCAACACCAATCTTCAACGAAGCATTAGCAATTTCTTGCGCCCGAATATCGGCTATCGCAAGAAGAATTACGAGCACCGTCGGTTTGGCAAATACAACCCAGTGAGGGTGCAGATCAAGATGCACTTGCTCGTCAGGATTTAAAAGTTTGCGCGAGTATGCCACGCACAGAGTTTATAAGTCCGCACACTCACCGCCTAGCGTTGAGATGTGGCTGCCGAAGAACTACTTAGAGCAATGGACGCCGATCAGCGCGCTGCGGTAACTTGCCCCGAGACGGCCACAGTGATCCATGCCGGTGCAGGGTCAGGCAAAACTCGCGTTCTCACCCACCGCATCGCCTATCGAATTGCCACAGGTTCAGCCACCGCTGAACGAGTTTTGGCGATCACATTCACTCGCGAAGCCGCCAGTGAAATGCGCCGACGACTAATACATCTCGGTGTCGCGCGTGATTTGCAATCAGTAACAGTTGGCACATTTCATGCGATCGCTCTCGCGCTTCTACGTCAACGACTCTCTGATCTTCACAAGCCGATGCCGGCAATAATAAATAACCGTCAACAACTTTTAGCAACTGCGATTGGCGATCATCCACTTGCGTCGCGTGCTCGTGAGATACTTATCGAAATTGATTGGGCACATGCACGATTGATTCAACCTGCAACATTTGCTCAAACTGCAAAACGTTTGGGACGCTATGCCCCTGCTCCACACAACGAGATCGCCACGATTTACAAAAAGTACGAACAACTAAAGTTACAACGCAACGTTTTGGATTTAGATGATTTGATTACTCGCGTGATTGAAGCAATGCGAACCGATAACGCTTATGCCCAAGCAGTGCGCTGGCGATACCGACATCTGTTTGTCGACGAAGCCCAAGATATGAACCCTCTGCAATACGAATTATTTGACGCTATTCGCGGACAACGCTCCGATGTTTTTGTGGTTGGCGACCCGATGCAAGCAATTTATGGATGGAATGGTTCAGACAAAAAACTATTTGACGAACTACCCGACAAATTACGCGGCACAACGGTTTTGCATCTGCCAAATAACTATCGATGCTCGCCACAAATATTGGCCGCAGCGAAGGCTGTGGCTGCGCATGCAGATCACAGACTGAATGCCAAGTCGATGCGACCAGACTCGGAGCCAGTAATTGCGAAAGGTTTTTCGGATAACGAATCAGAGGCCGCCGGAATCGCCACAATGTTATGGAGTTACGCCTCGCGCGGTGGCGCCAACCCATGGAAGGTGTCTGCCGTATTAGTTCGCACGAATAACCAAATAGAACCAATAGTTGATGCTTTGGTTGCAAGTGGAATCCCCGTTCGCACATCGCGACCCGCGCCAGAACTCACCTCAGCAATCAGTGATGCATCACAATGCACCAACAGAAACAGCCTGATGACTTGGGCGACTGATGTGTTCACCGAGTCAACATCCGAAATTCAACGATGGGTTGCTGAACAATTACAACTTTTTCTCAAACTTGATCACCCAGGTTCGGTGGATGGTCGAACATTTGCATCATGGATGCGCACCAACCCAGCCGAACAACAAGGCCCCGATGGCGTTGAAGTTTTGACATTTCATTCGGCTAAAGGTCGCGAATGGGACTGCGTTGTTGTGGCTGGGGCCGAAGTCGGATTACTGCCTCATATTTCAGCGATTAGTAAAGAACAACAACAAGAGGAAGTGCGTTTGGCGTATGTCGCATTGACGCGAGCATCTCACCAACTGTTTATCACTTGGAGCGAAAGTCGTAAAGGTCGTACGACTGGTCGAAGCTCACTTGTCGCGGAGATTTCTGATTTATCGCCATTAATTGATCACAGCGAGATTACAAAACGAACCGCTCGAATAAGTTCAAGTGGGCGCAAAGTTTCGCTCGAAGATCAAATTAAAAAATGGCGCAGTGACCGTGCGCGCATGATCAGACAATTACCAAATGCCGTACTTGCAGATCACGAACTAAATTTGATTGCGCTACAAAAGCCCACGAGTATCGAAGATCTCGGTAAAATTGTTGGTCAGATAACTGCGAAGCAAATTGGACCTGATTTACTTTCAATAATCGCTAAGGCTGGCGTTCCGGTCTAAGCGTCACAGTCTTATAGTTATTTCGCTTGTTGCGCTTGACGAATTTCTACCAGACGCGAAAAAACTTCTGGGCGCATTGACACAAAAAGCCCCTTGGCTTCGGCGCACAAAGTTTCTCCGTGATGCAAAGTTCCGGCGACGCTGATCTTGCGACCATCAATTGAAACAACCCGACCTCGAAAGACAACTGGTTGTTTTAGTGGTGTCGGAGCCCGATAATCAACGGTCAAGTTCACCGTCATGCCAGGGTTACCACTCAACGATTGCGCCATTCCTAAAACTTCGTCAAAATATGCGGCGATAAAACCACCATGCACGCAACCTGGCGGCCCTTCATAAGCAGCCGGAAACGTCGCATGACCAACAACAGTCGATTCGCTGCCCCCATCGCCTTCAATATCCATGCGCATCGGCACAGAAAGCGGATTAATTGCACCGATGATCGGACTGCGATCTAGAAAACTATTCATCGGCGCCAGCGAACCTTCGGCAGGCCCTTCGTAATCATTACTGTGTGGTCGAGATTTTAAAAGTGAAACAGCTTGATCGATAATCACTCGCGTTCGCTCGAGTTCTTCAACTGGTGCTGAAGTAGCTAATAATTCATCAACCACAACTCTTAGTTCTTCGGCAATCTGTATTCGCAATTCATCGGTTGGCGAGCGTTCTTCAGTTCGAATATGAAAACCCTTAAATGGATTTGGCAGATTCGCAGGATCAGTCGTTGACATATTTATAGAGCTGTTTACAGTCCTGAAGCTACGACTTTTTCTCGACTGTCATCATCACTGGCACGTGATCACTCGGCTTTTCACCTTTGCGAGCATTGCGGTCAATCTCTGAAGATTTTACGCGCTTGGCTAAAGATTTCGTCGCCAACAAAAAGTCAATTCGCATGCCTTCACCTTTATGAAAACTACCGTTGCGATAATCCCACCAAGAGAAAACTTTGGGTTCGGGATGCAGATCTCGAAAAACATCGGTCAATCCCCATTCACATAGCGAAGTAAACGCTTTGCGCTCTGGTGCACTGACATGAGTCGCACCTTCAAATTTGGTGACATCCCAAACATCGTCATCTGTTGGCGCGATATTAAAGTCGCCACCGATCACTAAATCTTCAGTCGGCTTGGCGATTTTTTCGGCGTGTTGCTTCAACTTCTGCATCCACTCAAGTTTGTAGGTGTAATGATCATTATCTAAAGCCCTGCCGTTTGGTACATAGACGCTGACAACTTTGACTCCGCCGCAGGTCGCAGAAATAATACGAGCCTCGCCGTCTGGCTCAATTGTCGGTGCAAAGTTTGGTATTACATTTTCTAAACCGACACGCGAAATAATCGCCACGCCATTCCACTGACCTTGACCAAAATGAGCAGACTCGTAGCCGAGTTCAGAAAATACTCCAGTCGGAAAAACCTCATTCTTCATTTTTGTTTCTTGCATGCACAAAACGTCTGGCTTGTTCTCGCTAACCCACTGAGTCACACGCTCAAGACGGGCCTTTAAAGAATTGACGTTCCATGTCGCAATCAGCACGCCATCACCGTACTAAAAATGACGCGTGTGCCGCTTATTCTGCGTTGGTTGCTATCAGCGTTTCTTATGCGGCGATTTTTTCACGACTGCTTTGGGTTTTCGGCGCTGACGCTTGGCTTTTTTGATTTGCGCGATTCGAGTTGTTGCCGTTCGAATTGGTCCAACGGTTTTTTGCGTCGGTACCCGGGTAGTAGCTCGCTGAGTGGATACTGGCTCTACGCCAGAAACGGCAAGTTCAACACTTCTTCTTGGCGGTGTGTATCCAACAATCACAAGATTCAGCGAAGCCCCGAGTTTGACATGTTCGCGAGCACTTCGCGGAACTGGGTTAGCCATCAGTCGCATCGGCAGATAGCCCAACACTTCGCCAACTTTCACATAAACACCATGAGACGCATAACTCTCAACGATGCCTTTAAGTTTTGTGCCCACTGGATTTTTCTCGACAAAATTCAGAAATGCAGTGATCTCGTTTAGTTTTGGAGTCGGCTTTGAATTAGCAGTCGGCTTATTGCTTTGCGCGACTGGCTTTGGTGAGTTTGCAGCAACTCTTGCTGTTGGCGGTGGACTTTTCGGTACCGGCATCGGCCGCGACGGCGCCCGAACAGCCTTTGCTCGTCGCAGAGTCGCCGCACTTTCTCGGCCAGATTGTTTTCGCACCGGAAGTCGTTGAATGAAAACCCAACCAACATTTGGCACAGGTTTGCCACCAATAAGTCGACCTTCATCGAACAACCATTTATATTGGTCATGAAATTCTTGATAACTGTCGTTTGACAAAATACTCGCCTTGACTTTGTCTGCAATTGTCAGCACGAAGCCATCACCCCGACCAACAGCCCCCGCTGGCGGTGCGACGAGTTCGTTGTTGTTGATTGCGGCATCAAATTCTGCTCGCTCTCTTCGATCAACACGATGGCCGAATGTTGCATCAACTACGACTGTTATTTTCGTGTCTGGAAACTCATTCATAAATGAGAGCACTGCCTCATTAAGTTGCTTCAGGCTTGGTTCTGTTCTACCTTCGGTCGCCAGATTCGAACCGTCAACTACAACGTGAGTGAACGGTTTAACCACATCTCTATTCAACCACGCTCAGCACACCAGTAATACAAAGTATCCTGGCATCAGTGTTCATGCGTGTAATGGTTTGCTAGCACGTCTCCACCAAAATCGTTTTCTAAATCGCGCCACACCGTATGGATGTGATTTGTTCCTCGTTGAGTATTGTCATATTCAACAAACAATCTTGTGCCTTGTACTCGGTAATAGTGCGGTTCGCTTTTTTCGATTCCACCTGCCCAGAGAAAAGAAATTTCTTGAATCTTGTCATCACTAAGTTTTGCCCATTCACGATCGGCAACATCATCAGAAATTCGATTGATATAAACCTTCAACAATTCTTTTAGATCGCCACGTTGCGAAATACTCAAATGGCGGGCCGACAAACCCTTCGGAACCCGCGAAAACGAAAGATTACGAAGATCTTCGGACGTAATTGATAGTTCAGCATCCGCACGCATTTGAATCGTTTGCATCGCATCACCTAAGGCCCCATCAAACTGTTTTCGCCATATATCCGACATTGGAAGTGCCGTGTCTCCTTCGGTCAATGCACTTCGGTTCGCACCAACAATGTCAGTAGGCGGAACCTTGTTTACCACTGCGGTAAGACGCTGTTCGAGCGTTAGCGAATGTATGAATTCTCGTGCTAAGTCCTCTGCTGCCGCCAACGGCCTCAACAAATGGGGTCCGAGTAATCGCGAATTCGCTGGGTCGGCGCCAAGAAAGCATGGAGTCGTTGAAATTATTTCGCCAGCACTCAATGTGAAGTTCAGCGACACATGATGTCCGCCAAATCGCCACGACCAAATGCCATTATCAACAGGCTTTCCAAAGAAAGAGATCCAATACAACAGCGGATCTCTTCCTCGCTCTCGTTCAAATTCGGCGATGAACCCTTCAAGACGGTCAAGTACGTTTTCTAAACCCATGATCGTCGAGACTGTTACATACCCACCCTCTGACAACACCGTGGCCAATAACTTGTGAACCATTCGATGCTGACTTGATGCCATCTCAGCGAGTGGCAGCCCACCATGATTAGTCGGTGTATAAAACCATTTTTTGCGCTCATGCAAATCAGCGAAGTCAAACAATCCTCGAGTTCGCTGAGCGTCATCAAAACTGTTGAATAGTTCTTGGGCCGCGCTAATCATGCTTCGTGACATTGTTAGTCCTTTAGTTACCCGGTTGATGTAATCCAAAAATAACTTCTGGGTCCCGTGAATCCCATGTGTTCAAAAACTGCGACTTTGAACCCACCCGACGTGTTCGTTCTAAAAGATTTTTCGCAACAGCAAGTTGTGAAAATTGCCAAGCGTCAAGTGCGTCATTCAGCGCATCGTGTTTTTCGAGTGCTTCGGCAAGAGCCCAGCCGTCGGCTGCGGCTTTGGCTGTACCAGCAGCGGCATGAGGGCGCGCCACAATCCCTGCATCGCCAATTAAACATATTCGTCCAAACGCCATCTGATCGATATCAACGTCATAAATGACCTGCACAAAAGGTTCGATTGTGGCAACCACAAGATCGCTAAGTAACTTAGGCAGACAATTAAGGGCCATTAACTTGACTTGCTCAACATTGCGCTCACTGACGAATCCTGGTGGAATCGAAACTTCTCGCAGCAAACCATTTTTATCGGTCATCAAAGAATCAAATTCTCTACCACTTGGATAGTTGCAATACCAAACAAAATTAATTAGTCGATCACCAGGCGTAACTCGACCTTCGTGATCAGGAATCGGATAAACCAAAATGTGAGAACCTGGATACACAAAATAAGTAATTGCGTCTCCTAAGCGTTCAACTAACTCACTAGATAATTTTGACTCTGGAACCATCCCTCTCCAGGCAACATAACCCGCATATGCCGACTTGCTTGTTGGCACCAACCTGTCACGCAACAATGAACCGATGCCGTCGGCGCCGACCAGAAGATCAGCAGTTATCGACTGACCATTCTTCAACGAAATCGATACGTTTTCAGAAGACTGAGAAAAATCAACTACCTCAGAATCCAAGTGATATTCGGTTGTCCCGAAGTGATCAAGCGTCGACGCATATACGGTGTTCCAAGAACTAAAGCGGTATTGGTGTTTGGCATCGTAAATCACTTTGCTTTCTTTATCCAGATAACGAATGTGTTCAGTCTTGACCGATATTTTGTCTATATCTATTGCGGCACGAGTTTGTAGGTAGCGATAACTCGCTGGCAGAAAACCGATACCAGCCCCGCGTTGCTCAAGACGAACTGCAGATCGCTCGTATACCGATACTTGATGTCCTGCATCACGCAACAAGCAAGCGGCCGTTAAACCACCGATCGATCCACCGACGATTGAAACCTTCATTGGCCTAATACAAACCTCTAAATAATAGAAACTTTCGTGAATACTTAGATTGAGCCGTCACGTCGGTGAGTCTACCCATCACAAAATAGCTGATTTTTGCAAACTTAAAATTTATGAACTAATCTTTAAAAATCTCAACGACTCAAAGGGGAACAAATATATGACAATCAAACTCGCTAAGTTTCGCGACGTTGCAAACGGCTTACAAGCCGGTCAGTTTGCAGTCGGAGACCGAACCACTGTCAACTCAATCGCCGACATCGACCCAAAATACAAAATGTTGATGGACAAACCATTCGCCTGCGTAATGGCAGTAATGGGTTCTGACGGTCGGCCAAATCTAACGCCAATGTGGTTTGACTACGAAGGCGACAAAGTTTTAGTAAATGTTGCTTCACAACGCACTAAGACAAAGTGGATTCGCAAAACACCCAAGATCACCATCGTCATTGTCAACCCAGCCAACATGTACCACTGGATGAGCATGAAGGTAACTGTTGAGCGCGAAGTTTTAGAAGACGATGCCAAAGAGGGCGCGTGGGTGACTTCACAGTTGAATCGAATTTGGAAGAAGTACGTCGGCCAAGGCGAAGAATACGGATTGCGTGACCCGTCAATCAATGAGCGACGAGTGCTATTCGTCTGCAAAGTTGACAGCATTGCTACATTCGGCGAACCAGGCTGAGTTTTAAAACTCTTCTAGGTTAATTAAAGTTTTTATTGCCAGTCAGCAAAGGTTTGTTCGAGCAGGCTGGCCAATTCTTGGTCGTGGATCGTCTTTGATCCGGTTGCAGGACTTCCTGACTCAAAGCGGGCGACATGACGCCAGTCAAAACCTTTATTCTTGATGCCCCAGACAAGGTCATCGACGAAGTGCCACGCACCCATATTCTCTGGTTCTTCTTGCACCCACACAACTTGTTTTGCATTTGGATAGCGAGCGAGAATTTCATTTAGACCAGCAATTGGAAACGGGTACAACTGCTCAATGCGAACCACTGCAACAGATGCATTTCGCTTGTTGCGCTCACCCATTATGTCCCAGGCAACTTTCCCAGTGCATAAAACTATTCGAGTGATATGTTCTTTATCGCTTACTGCGGGATCATCAAGAATCTCTTGAAAGCTTCCCAAAGTAAGTTCACTGACCAACGACCTACTCTCTTTCATTCGGAGCGGTTGCTTTGGAGTCATTACGACGAGTGGCTTTCTAAAATCACGGCGTACTTGACGGCGCAACATATGAAAGTACTGAGCAGCAGTTGTCGGATAACAAACTTGAATGTTGTCTTCTGCGCACATTTGCAAAAATCGCTCAAGTCGTGCTGACGAATGTTCAGGTCCTTGCCCTTCGAATCCATGTGGAAGCAAGAGCACCAAACCGTTTTGCTGTCCCCATTTATCTTCGGCTGCGACAATGTATTGGTCAATTACGATCTGCGCACCGTTAACGAAGTCTCCAAATTGCGCCTCCCACATCACCAATGCATCGGCGTTTGAATGCGCATATCCATATTCAAATCCGAGTGCCGCATATTCAGAAAGCAAAGAGTCGTAAACCCAAAATCGCGCCTTACCGTTCGGCAAAGTATTGATCGGAACCCAACGCTCTTCGTTGTTGTAATCAACCAGCGTTGAATGACGCTGACTAAAAGTGCCGCGTCGAGCGTCTTCGCCCATGAGTCTCACTGGAGTCCCCTCAATTACGAGTGATCCAAAAGCCAGTGCTTCAGCAGTCGCCCAATCAACATCTTGTTGCGAATTATAAAGTTGGGCACGAAGCGCAAACTGTCTAACAAGTTTTGGATGCGCGGTGAAATCTGATGGGTATGCCGACAAGTGATTAAATATTTCATCCAGAGTCGAACGCTCAACGCCAGTCTCAACGTGTGGAACCACACCAATCGGATTCGGTGGTGGCGGAACTTTTATCGGAGCCGGTTTTGCGGCACGAGCTGCATCCAACGCTCCTTGTAATTTTCCTTGATAGTCAGAGAGTGCTTGCTCTGCCTGGTCGAGGGTGATATCTCCACGTTTAACAAGAGTCTCAACATAAAGTTTGCGCACGCTTCGACGTTCGGCAATCGCCTTGTACATCAGCGGCTGTGTGTAACTCGGATCGTCACCTTCGTTGTGCCCGTGACGGCGATAGCAAATCATGTCGATTACGACGTCTTTATGAAAGCGCTGGCGGTAGTCGAAAGCAAGATTTGCAACTCTTACGCAAGCTTCTGGGTCATCACCATTGACATGAAAAATCGGTGCTTGAACCGTCTTGGCAACATCACTTGGATACTTTGAAGAACGCGCATACTGCGGTGAAGTAGTAAAACCAATTTGATTGTTGACGATGATATGTACCGTTCCACCAACGCGATATCCACTGGTATCGCTCATTGCAAATGCCTCGGCGACGATTCCTTGTCCGGCGAATGCTGCGTCACCGTGCAATAAAAGTGGCAAGACGTTATACGAGAGAGGCGGATCAATTCTGTCTTGAGCAGATCGAACCATGCCCAACACAATTGGCCCAACAGTTTCTAGATGACTCGGATTTGCTGACAACTCAATAGGTAGCGAACCACCCTTCGGTGAAGCGAAAACACCGACGCTTCCGAGGTGATATTTGACATCACCAGATCCTTGTACCGAAGATGGGTCAATGTGATCTTCAAACTCTTCAAAAATTTCTTCTAAATCCTTGTTCATGATGTTTGCCAACACGTTCAGACGACCCCGATGCATTGCGCCAATCACCGCTGAATGCATGTTGTTGTCTGCTGATGATGAAAGAATCACATCAAGCATTGGGATCAGTGACTCTGCACCTTCAAGTCCAAATCGTTTAGTGCCTACATACTTTGTGGCGAGAAACCGCTCAAATGCTTCGGCTGCATTGAGTCGCTCAAGCACGCGATGTTGATCAACAATGTGTTCGCCGACGCCGTGGCCTTCGAATCGCTCTTGAATCCATCGCTGTTCTTCGGTCGAGTGAATATGCATGTATTCAACGCCAATAGTTCGGCAATATGCATCGCGCAAAACGCCAAGCAACTCGCCCAAAGTCGAGCGGTTTACTCCGCCGACACCGCCTGTTAAAAACTCTCGATCTAGATCCCAAAGTGTCAGACCGTATGTTGCCGGGTCAAGTTCGCGTGGCATTTCGGGTGCGCGCCAATGCAACGGATCAAGGTCAGCAATTAAATGCCCTCGAACGCGATGCACTCGAATCAGAGTTGCGATTTGCATTTGTTTTTCAAGCAGTGCATCTTCGCTGTCGAGTGAATTTGAGTCTTCGCGCCATTGCACGGCCTGATACGGAACGCCCAAACTGCTGAATACATCAGCGTAAAAATTGTGCTCGCCAATCAATAGTTCGTGCACATATTTCAAGAACATTCCACTCTCAGCACCTTGAATAATCCGGTGGTCATAAGTGCTCGTGATGGTTACAACTTTTGACACACCAAGTCGCCCGAGCGTGCGCTGGTCACTGCCTTGAAATTCTGCCGGATAGTCAATTGAGCCGACACCAACTATGACGCCCTGCCCGACCATTAAACGAGGAACAGATTGTTGAGTACCGATGGTGCCCGGGTTGGTCAGGCTGATGTTTGCACCTTTAAAATCTTCAAGCGTCAACTTGTTGGCGCGAACTTTACGAATGACATCTTCATATGCGAGCAAAAATCCGGCGAACTCAAGAGTGTCGGCGTTGCGCAAAACCGGAACAACAAGACTTCGTAGCCCGTTACCTTTGTCGACGTCAACAGCCAAACCCATATTCACATGATTGAACTTCTGAATTTGTGGTTTGCCTTGGTCATCGACCGAAAATACATGTTTCAAATTCGGCGCAGAATCGGCAATCGCTCGCACTATCGCATAGCCGATCAAATGCGTAAAACTAATTTTGCTTTCACCACTGCGACCGCGATAGCCGTTGATTACTTTTCGATTAACTTCAAGAAGTTTTGCTGGCACTTGGCGCACACTCGTTGCGGTTGGCACCTCAAGACTTGCCTGCATATTCGCAGCGATAACCGCAGAAACACCGCGCAAAGGTTCGGGAGATACGACTTCAAGCGGCAATTGAATTGCTTGTGTTTGCGGCCCAAGATTTGGTGCAACAACTGGCTTCGAAGTTGTAACAGTTTGATTAGCTTGAACAACTCTTTGTAATAAGTTCTCTGGCTGTTTCGACTCCGATTGAGACTCAAGTTTCAAATCTTCAAGTACCGGCCGAAACAACTCGCCAGTCGGATCATTTTTTGGTGATCCGACTGGCTTGTAGTCACTAAAGAAATCTCGCCATGCTGGCGACAAACTTTCAGGTTCGTCCCTATATCTCTCGTACATCTCCTCTACTAGCCAGGAGTTTGCACCAAAGTCGTCGGAGCCAGACTTCTCAACCATCACTTACATCGTAACGATTGATTATTTAAGTAGAACCTCTGATGCGATCCAAAGAATGAGCCACAAGACACCACCTGTGATCATCGCGTTCTTATGCGATTCATATGGCCAGAGCAACTTGTTTGTTGCCGCAGTGCCACCGAGCTTGCCAAGAGCGTTTAGTTGCAAGATTGCACCAAGCACAACACCGATAATCAACAAAGTCGTCGCGTTGCTTTGAGTTGCTTCACCAAACGCCGAAATGTAGAAGTGGCCTGACCCAACCATGAACCACAACATTGAGAACGAGAAAATAAAGTTTTGACGAGAAGCGAGCAAGGCTTTTCGACCAGCACCCGCAGCAGCCGGGTCAGCAGCAGCGCCACCCAAAACATTCACAGCGTTCGCAAGAACAACTTTCTGATTCTTCCAAATAACCATCCACACATTGGCGGCCATCAGCGTTCCATAAATCATGCCGAGTGAAATCGTCATGTTGTGTGCATAATTTTGCAACCAGTAGTCCTTGATCAGACCTGTAATTAATAAACCTGTTACTAAAGTTGCGATTGCGGCCCAACGAAACCACCACAATGCACGACGTGCAACTTTGTCGAGAGTCAGCATTCGAGCCTTGCCTTCGTCTCCATAAGCAGCAAGCGCCGGAACCTGAACAAGATTGAAGTAATACAACAAACCAATCCAAGTAATACCCACAACAATGTGCAGATACCTAAACAAAAAATCTCCTATATAAGCCTGATCTAATAATTTCATGATTTCTCCCTTTTCGATTTGTTCTATTTTTTAAATTCGTTTAATTATAAATTTTAGGACTATCTGACCAAAAGCCATTAAAAACTTACCATAACCAAACGCAAAGCGGTTTGAGTTACGAAGAAACTAGCACGGCTAATCGCCTAGTAGTTTA
>JBAXAW010000028.1:0-17825 GCA_037142305.1 Actinomycetota bacterium | reverse complement strand
GTGCTCGGACTTTTTGAAGACTTTGGTTTTTGATTTAACTCAGAGGCAGCCACATTTGGTGTGCTGATTAATTTGCCGCGTTGCGCCCCAGTCATTTGTTCGGTTGGCGCCGAATTTCGTTGCTTCAACCAACCAGCCACGCCTCCGCGTACGACTGCCGCACCGCCGACGCCATCAAGCGCCAGAACATCAATAACGGTTCGATCTAAAAATATTCGGTCGTGGCTAACGACGACAACAATGCCGGGCCACTCATCTAAATAATCTTCAAGTGCGCGAAGCGTGTCAAGATCTAAATCATTTGTCGGTTCGTCAAGTAGCAAAACATTTGGTTGTTCAATCAGTGTCAGTAATAGTTGCAGTCGTCGACGCTCGCCACCTGACAAAGTCGAAATCGGTGCATACTGCGTGTCGCCGTCAAACCAAAACTGGCGCATTAACTGATTGTCTTCGATAGATGGCTGACCTTTGTCTCCCGCAACTGCTTCGCGCACGCGTTGGTTGACATTTAGTTCGCGCCCGAGTTGGTCGTAGTAGCCAATTTTTACCGTGCTACCGATATCCAAATGTCCGTGCGTTGGTTTAAGTCGACCAGAAATTAAATCGAGCAACGTACTTTTGCCTGCACCGTTTGGTCCGACGATTCCGAGGCGGTCACCGGGTTCAAGTTCATGGTCAAACGGATTCAAAACCAATGCGCTTGCATCCGCACCTGAATCGGTTTTTGCAGCAGTGCCAGGTTTTGCGCCCGGCCACGAGAAGCCAACGCCGTGTAGTTCTACTCCTTTTGAACCAAGTCTTTGATTGCCAAGGGATAAACCAATTTCGCCTGCTCGTGCGGCGGCTTCTGGTCGGCGATTAACGAGTTCTGTAGCTGCAGCAATTCGCGCTTTTGGTTTTGTTGTTCGCGCAGGTGCACCGCGACGTAACCATGCAAGTTCTGTGCGCGCCAAATTTTTTCGTTTCTGTTCGGCGGTCGCCGCTTGTTCTTCGCGCTCAATGCGTGCCGAGAGATAAGCGGCATAACCAGAGCCAGCGTTGCGATTCGCAGGCATGTGGAGATATGCGTGGCCACGATCAATCTCAAGAACTTTTGTTGTAACACGATCAAGCACGTGACGGTCGTGCGTCACCAAAATTAATCCACCACGATAACTTGCCAACCATTCTTCGAGATACGCAATCGCGTCGAGATCTAAATGGTTAGTTGGCTCGTCGAGAATTAGTGCATCCCATTCGCTCACAAGCAGCGCAGCGAGCGCGACTCGTTTTTGTTGTCCACCAGAGAGTTCATTTGTCTGCGCGTCGATTAAGCCAGTCATGCCGAGTCGATCGAGCATTGCTTCGCCACGCCAATCTTCACCCACCGCTTCGCGTACAGTGCCCTTTGGCAAAACTGGTTGTTGTGCGAGAATGCCAATTCGTGCGCCGCGACCGTATCGCACAACGCCCGAGTCGGGCGAGTAGTCGCCACTTAAAATTCGTAGCAACGTGCTTTTGCCGCAACCGTTTAATCCGACAACGCCAATTCGATCGCCGTCGCTGAGGGTCAAAGAAATATCGTCAAATAACGGGCGATTCGGTCGAGAGGCTTTTAGCCCTTGGGCGTCAATCAAAATCACAGCCTTTTAGGCTACGAGTAGAGCCTTGACTATGGTTGATATCTATGCCTGACTTCTTAACAAACTATGCGCAAACTCAGCCCAACAAGTTGGCTGTGATTGATGACCGACATAATGGCAAAATTCGCACGCTCACATGGAAAGAACTCAATGAACAAGCGAATCGTCTGGTAAATGTTTTGACCGACATTGGTGTCACTGAGTCGGGTGAAAAAGTCGTGTGGTGCGGGCAAAACTCTGTTGGTGTCGTCGTAATGACGAATGCTGCGCGAAAACTTGGCATTACTTCAGTGCCGCTGAACTATCGCTTGAGCGATGACGAGTCGGCATATGTCACAGATCACTGTGATGCCACAGTTGTTTATGTAGACGCCGAAAACGCGGCAACATTTGAGCGAATCCGCGAGCGGATACCGAAAGTTAAAAAAATTCTTGTTTACGATGGGGCTGCGCCTGAGTCAATGCTTTCATGCGATGAACTTATGGCAGCAGCGTCACCGCTTGAGCCAGCCATAATCGCAAGCCGCGAACCCGGTGCAACAATGATTTACACATCTGGCACAACGGGCAAACCAAAAGGTGCGTTACGAACTTCGCGCACGAGCCCAGAGCAAGGTTTGGCACTTGCTCAGTTGCTCGGTGCTTCACCAAATGATGTTTATCTGACGACCGGCCCGCTCTATCACAGTGGCCCAGGTGGTTTTATGGTCACGGCATTGGCGTTTGGTCAGACGATAATCACCCAGCGTAAATTTGATCCGCAAGATTGGCTGCGACTAGTTGATAAATACAAAGCCACAACTACTTTTAGTGCGCCGACACCGATTCGAATGATCTGCAACCTGCCACCTGAGATTAAGAAAAATTACAATGTCTCATCAATGCGATGCATGGTCGCCAATGCTGCGCCGTGGAGTACGACGCTTAAGAAAATGTATCTAGATTATTTTCCGGCGATTTCTCTTTACGAAATTTATGGATCAACCGAGCTTGGCGTAAATTGTGTGTTGCTGCCAGAAGATCAGTTGCGAAAGCCTGGTTCATGCGGCAAACCATCTCCATTGGTTGAGATTAAATTATTTGACGATGACAGCAATGAGGTGACTGGTTTCGGCCCGCAACAAACGGGCGAGTTATATGTCAAGAGCCCGTCGGTTTTTGCTGATTACTACAAACAGCACGACAAGTATGTTGCCGACCAAAAGCATGGGTATCAGACTGTTGGCGACATCGCATATCGCGACGAAGACGGATACCTATATATATGTGATCGCAAGAAAGACATGATCATTTCTGCGGGGATGAATATCTACCCGGCTGAGATTGAAGGCGTGCTCGAAAACCATGAAGAAATCTATGAGGCGGCCGTGTTTGGTATTCCGAGTGAAGAGTGGGGTGAAAGTGTGCACGCTGTGATTGTTCGTCGCCCGGGCTCAACTCTTACCGAAGCCGATGTTGATGTTTATGCGCGTGAACATTTAGCGAGTTATAAAATTCCGCGGTCAGTCACTTGGAGCGATGAATTACCAAAGACCGGCTCGGGCAAAATTCTGAAGCGTGATTTGCGTGCCCAGTACTGGGCTGGGCGGGCATCGCAGGTTTAAGAAGTTTGCCAAGTTGGCACAAGCAAGCGATGCGTTACAATAAATAAATGAAATTTGGTAGACGTATTGCCTGTCTCGTCGCGCTTTGCTTTTTCGTAGCGACTTCTATCGGTGCGGCCGATGCTGCTCAAGTTGTTAGTGCAGATTCAACCGATTACGGCAGACCAACAACTGGTGTTTTACGTGCATTGATTGTCAATATTGGTACTCCAAGTTTGCCAGCGCGACCTAGAAACGAATTCACTGCGTCGGTTGCAACAGCTGTACAGCAGATAAATCAACTATCACGCGGCCTGACAACAGTTCAAACCGAATATTTCGCACGCGACATTTTGCTGAATGACATTGCGAATCTTTGCGATGCTGAATTTGACTCATGGCAGGCAGCAGTGTCAAAACAAGTTGATATTTCGCCGTATCGATTTGTCACGTTAATTATTCCTTTCCCTAACGACGAAGCAAAACAGTGTGAATGGGATGGCATTGCTGATGTTCCAGGAAAATTTTCATTTGACTTCTCACCACCCTCAGACCAAGATTCAAATTTTCCAAATATGACGGTTGCGCATGAGTGGGGTCACAGCATGACTCTTGAGCACATGAGTCAAATCATTTGTAAAAAAAATGGATCAAATGTATCGTTTGTCAGTCGTGCTGAAAGAGATAAAAGTTGTAAGAAAATTGATTACTCAACTTTTTCGTTTATGGGGTCTGAATCTGAACTAAGAATTACAGCCGGTGAGCGAAGTCAATTAGGTTGGCTGCGTGCGGGCGAAGAGCAGGAAGTAACCGAAGGAACCTTTACTTTGGGCGCCGACGGGCCGCTTTCTTTATTGTGGCTCAAAAACTCTGAAGGCGACCGCTTTCAAATTGAATTCGTTAAGGCTCTAAATCCAAATTATCCAAAAGAATTCTTTGACGTCGTTTCAGATGACTTTGTCAAAGTTACAAATGGTTGGACACATGACGGGGTGATAATTAAGTTCATGGCAGATTATGAGAAAGATGCGCTATATCCGAACGGCTATATTGCACACCCTCACATAATTGACACCACACCAGAAACTGCCATAGTCACTGATTCTGCCCTCAAGGCGGGCAGGTCATTCGTTGACCCAACTGGAACATTTCAGATTGACGTTTTAGAAGTCTCTGGGGCAAGCGCAACAGTGCGAATTGGTAAGCCAACTGGAGCCGCAGTGGCAACCAAAATTACTATTTCATGCGTCAAAGGCAAAAAGACACGAAATGTAACCGGTCTAAATCCACAGTGTCCAAAAGGATTTGTACAAATTTAACGCAATCATCGTGAATAAATTTCGAAGATACCGAGTGGGGTAATCTTGTGACGTGCCGAGCGTGCTTGAGATACCAAAAGCGTTCACGCCAGCAGGTGGTTATGGTGCAGAAATGCCCGCGCCTGTATTGGTAAATTGCACTGACCAACTCGCGTTAAATTTCCCAGATTTTCGTGGATTATGGCGGGCGATTGATGTTCGAGTTAACGGCAAAGTCGCGCCCGCACAACTAAAAGTTTGGCAACATGTTGAGCGCATCGAGCAGGCCGGCAATCGTGTCGTCATAACTGCGGGTGGTGTTGTGCATGACATGTACGCCGACGGAACTTTTGAAAACGGAGTCAACGATGTGATGGCCGCAGACTTTGTTACTCCGATTTCTATTTCTGCCACTTTCGAGAACGGCGTTCTTGTTTTGCGTCCACGTGGATTAGAAGGTGTAGAGGTAAAACGCTGGCTTGATGGTGATCATTTGATGTGGGAGTACAGCACATTTTTCACTGTTCGTCTCGAGCGTGTTTCTTAATTCAAATTCGAAGTCGCACAATTTTTATTTTAAAGTCGCGAAAAGTGCGGGGAAAACTTTAGAAACTTTCGTCGTGAGATAATCACCGTAAGTCCCGGTCCATGCTTGAACACTCGTGCCATCCCAGCGTCGCGCGGCATCATCGGCTGGTGGTGTGCCGTCTAATGGCAACGGCTCGACCGAAGCATCCCACGACGGATCAATAAAAAACGGATACGACATACGCTCTCGTCCACTTGAGTTTTTAACTCGATGTGCAGTTGAGCGATATCGGCCGAGAGTTAGGCGATCGAGCATGTCACCAATATTTACAACGAACACATCTGGTTCTGCTGGCACGTCTAGCCAAATGTCGCCGAGGTTGCTTTTTGTGCCATTTACAGCGCTGGGCATTTTTACTTGCAAACCACCGCAATCATCTTGCGCAAGAATCGTTAGCAATCCATAATCTGTGTGCTCAGCCACGCCCCATTCGCTAATGCCATCTTGAGGCACACGCGAAATATCGATTGGCGGATAGTGAAAGATTCGAAACAAGCAAGTCGGCTCACGTGCGATAGTTCTCGCAAACCAGTCGGCTGGCATCTGTAAACCCAAGGCGACACCGCGCATCAAAGCAGCGCCAAGATGTTGCATCTCCGCAAACCATTCGTCGGCACACGCACCCAACTCGGCAGGCACTTGCGGATACAAATTTGCACCATGCAATGGGGTTTGGGCAGTCACGCGCGGGTCATCTGCCGGCAACTGTTGACCTATATATAGGCCCTCTTTGCGGTCTGGTACTCCAGAGGTCAGTTCATCCCCAACACCAAACCAGCCTCGCCAAGCCGAACCAGCTAGTGGCATTGCGCATTTTGATTTTTCTGCGTTATTGAGGGCAAAAAATTCACGGGATAATTTGTCAAGGCGTTGGCGAAGACCTGCAGAAACACCGTGGTTGGTGATCCGAAAGAATCCGCTGTAGCGACACGCAGAATCTATTTCGTTGGCACAAGAACTTACGCTCAAACTGCTCGGTGCGCCTGACAATAATGGCCCGACATCGATAAGCGGCAGAGTCAGTTTTTGTGGCGAACCCATTATTTAAAGTTAGTTGGTCCAGTGCAGAAGTAAAACAGGCGACTTGTTAATCTATGAATATGAAAGTTTTGCTTGATTACGATTCGTGTCACGGGCATCAGATGTGTGCGATTGCCGCGCCCGATGTTTTTGGTAGTGACGAAATCGGCAACGCCAAAGTCTTGATCACTGGCGAAATTCCGGCTGAACTTCACACAAAAGTGCGTCGGGCCGAATCAAATTGTCCAGAACGCGCAATCACAATCATCGAATAGCAAAAGATCACGAAAGAGAACGAGAAATATGACCGACACTCAAAAACCAGTCACCGATATCACGACCGATTACGACATTTTTGCTCCTGATTTCATCAAGAATCCATATCCGGGATACACCGAGATTCGCGAATCGCAATGTCCGATTGCGCACACCGAAAGATATGAAGGCTCATGGTTGCCAACGCGATATGACGACGTCGTTGCGATCGCCCAAGAATACGAAACTTTTACTTCACGCCAAATTTTGGTGATGCCGCCAGCGGCCGGGCGAAGCGAAGGCCCTTATGCGGCAGTCGGTGCACCACCGATCACGAGCGATCCACCAGACCATCATTGGCATCGCCGATTGATCTTGCCAGTGTTCGCGCCGCAAGCAGTTGCTCAATACGAACCAGGAACGCGCGATTTATGCAATGCATTGATTGACGAGTTCATCGACAAAGGTATTGCAGATGCCGCCAGCGATTACGCGCAACATATACCTGTGCGTGTGATTTCAAAAATGCTCGGCGTACCACTGACGATGGAAGACGAATTCACAGATTGGGTGCGCGGTGCGCTTGAGAATATTACGGATGCGGAGCGGCGCATTAAGAGCTTCCGCAGCATCGTCGAGTATTTCATTGGCGAAGTTCAATCTCGTGCGGTGAACCCACGTGAAGATGATTTCATTACTCAACTAATGAACACTGAAGTTGAAGGCAAAAAAGTGCCGATCGAGTATGTGCTCGGTGTTTGCAACTTAATGTTGGTCGCGGGTATTGATACAACTTGGTCGGCGATTGGTTCGTGCATGTGGCACATGGCCCAACACCCTGAGCATCGCAAACAATTGCGTGAGAATCCAGATTTGTGGCCGACTGCAATAGAAGAGTTATTGCGGGTCTATGCGCCAGTGACGATGGCACGCATTGTTGATCACGACATCGAGTTTCAAGGTTGTCCGATGAAGGCTGGCGATCGAGTGCTCATGGCGTATCCGGCTGCGAATCGTGATCCGAGACAGTTCGAAAATCCTGATGAAGTAATTCTTGATCGGCAGAACAACCGACACGTTGCGTTCGGTTCGGGCATTCATCGTTGCGCTGGTAGTAACTTGGCACGACTCGAACTTCGAGTTGCATTGCAAACTTGGCTTGAGCGAATTCCTGAATTTGAATTGATTGACCCAACGAGTGTTACTTGGGCGGGCGGTCAAGTGCACGGCCCACGTAAGTGCATGGTCAAGTTCTAACTTTCCCAAAAACATTTCGCCAGGTTGCCGGATCGCGGTACGCTTCATGAATCACGAGATCAGCGCAGAAGTAATTCTGTTCAACCACTGAAAAAGTAAGGGTGGCACCCGATGATTTAACGACAGTATTCGAGTTTCGCCAATCGTGAGGTGTCGATTCGTAATCGGCATGGAGCCCTGATAAAACGAACGAAGAAGCGCTCGAGCAGCTTCTCACTTAGGGTTCACGGCCTAAGGACATTTTTAGTAGTCAGAGCCGGCAGGGCAACCTGCCGGTTTTGTTATTTCTGCCGTCTTGTGTAGGCCGGTGGCACGAAGAGTATTGAAGTAGGGCCTATGTGTCCACATTGTATGGTATTGTAGACACATAAATATCGGTGTTAGAGAACTCAAACAAAATCTCTCGAAATATCTCGAGAAGGTGGCTAACGGCGAACTAGTGGTCGTCACTGATCGCGGAATTGCTAAGGCAATGATCGTGCCGATACCAGGTGGCGATCAAATGGCCGTCGGCATTGAAGAAGGGTGGCTAACGCCACCGAAAAAAACTGGACCTTTGAACTCACCACTTAATTTGAAAGGTGGAATACGCACACTTGACGCGATTAATGAAGATCGCGGCACATGACTTGCCGAGCATGACAAGTTACGTTGATTCAAGTGCGCTCGTTAAGCGTTATGTAAAAGAGTCAGATTCTTCATTTGCCGTTTCACTTATTGATGCTGACAAAGTCATAGTGACAAGTTGGCTTTCATTTGTTGAAGTTCGTAAAGCAATTACGCGAGCTTTGATTACTTCTGACCTCACTCTTGCGAAGCGAGTACTAGTTGAAGATCTAGACAAAATGGCTCTTATCTCTCCCGATGTACCAACATGGCAAGCAGCAGCCGATATCGCAGACGCGTTCGGCGTGCGATCTCTTGATGCGATTCACTTGGCATGTGCACAGCGATTGCGGATCCAAGGTTTGCGATTTGTAACTTTTGACATACGTCAAGCAGTCGCGGCTCGCGCGCTCGGGTTCAACGTAGTTGGTTGCTAGTAAGAGCGGCACAGCGATGTGTCGCCATTGCTAGTTAGTTGGTTATGAAACGACTTCGAAACCCAGGTGCATGCCGTTCTTGTAGTGACCAGGCAAGTTGCAAACGAGTTGGTACTTTCCGGCCTCAAGATTGAGGGTCAAAGTTTCAGTTGTTCCAACTTTGAATTCACCAATTTCGTCGATCACTTCAAGGCCGTCTGCTGGCTCAGGAAAGTGATCACCATCAAGCGGAATCTCACCAACTGCGATGTCAGTCTTGACAACGAGAAACTCATGACCAATCGTGCCGTCATTGGTAACCGTGAATTTAACTTCGCCAACGTTCGCTGCGACTGCACTCGTCTCAACTCCCCATTCGTGAAGATGACCAGTGATGTCGTTGCTGATACCGCTTTCGGCAGCGTTTCCGTCTACACCGCAACTAACAAATAGAGCTGTTGAAACGAGCGCAACCACCGAAATTCTGATAATTCGTAAGTTCATATTTCCCCCTTGTCGAACTAGTGCACAAACTACCAAGTGTTGGGAGTCACTTACGAATCAACAAGTGCACATGCGCTGGCGATGTACGCTGATCGCGCGATCCCCCTAGCTACGAAGAAAGCCACAAATAATGCTGATAAAGCTTGCCCGTTTTAGTGTCCGCCACCGTCGATTAATGGTCGGTTTTTGGGTGCTACTGGTCGTTGCACTTGGCGCAATTTCAAATACGGTCGGTACAGATTTCGCCACAACTTTTGAATTGCCAAAAAGCGAGTCAAATGATGTTCGTGAATTGCTCAAAGCCAACAACCCTGAGCGAGCAGGTTTCACAGGACAAATTGTCTTTGCGTCGCCAACTGGGGTAGCAACACCAGAAGTCAAAACAAAAATGACGTCTCTATTTGCTGAAGTTGCAAAACTCGATGGAGTCAAAGTAACGAGCCCATATGAAACCCAGGGTCAAATCAATCAAGCCGCCACAACGGCTTTCGCATCTCTTGATGTAAGTGAGCGATCACAAGCAGAAATAATCACTCTTGGTTCAGATATTCAAAAGATCGGCGAAAGCTTCGCCATGCCAGGTTTAGATATTGAATATGGCGGAGAAGTGTTCGCAGGTTTCGAAATGCCAGCAAGCGAAGTTTATGGTTTGCTCGCCGCGATAATTATTTTGGTTCTTGCTTTCGGTTCAGTATTGGCGATGGGTTTGCCGATCGGCACCGCAGTTCTCGGGCTCGGGGTCGGCACTTCACTTGTCGGCATTGTTAGTCACATAGTCGGAATGCCAGACTTCACGACATCGCTCGTGGCGATGATCGGTCTTGGTGTGGGTATTGACTACGCATTATTCATAGTTACGCGATATCGCGAATGTCTCGCCGATGGTCTCAGTGTTGAAGATGCAGTCGTTGAAGCCGTCGACACTTCTGGTCGAGCAGTTATTTTCGCCGGCATCACAGTAATTATTTCGCTACTCGGGCTATTTGTCATGGGATTAGCATTCGCTCGCGGACTCGCAATCGGCGCTGTAATTGGTGTTTTGTTTATGATCATCGCGTCGATCACGTTTTTGCCGGCGCTTCTTGCAATGGTCAAACATCGCATTGGTGTTACAACCCGTGCGGCGCTAATTGCGCTAATCACATTCGTACTCTTCGCGCTTGTCGCAGTGGTCAGCAAATCAACTCCGGTATTTTTAGTTGGTCTCGCCTTGACAGTGGCAATAACTGCATTAAGTTTTGTAATTAAATCATTGCGAATACCAATACCCCATCGAGTCGTGAAAGCCAAAGAACTTACATTTTGGTATCGCTGGAGTCGATTTATTCAGCACCGTCCGTGGGTTGCGGCGATCAGTGCAACCACAGTGTTGTTAATTCTTGCTTCGCCTCTTGCATCAATTCGACTTGGTTTCGGTGACAACGGCAACGCTCCTACTAATACGACTGTACGAAAAGCATTCGACATGGTTGCCGAAGGTTTTGGCCCCGGCTTTAACGGTCCGTTGTATATCACGGTGCAAGGCGAGACATCCGCGCAACCAGCAAAACTTGAAGCTTTCGTCGCAACGATTAATTCAACCGATGGGATCGCCTATGCACAAGCAGTTCCTGCCTCGGCCGATGGGTCGCTGTCGCTTGTTATTGCTTATCCAAAAACGGCGCCACAAGACGAAGCAACTTATAACTTGGTAAAGCGTTTGAGAAGCGATGTAGTTCCTGCAAGTGGCGCAGATGCAAAAATTGGTGGTTTCACCGCTGCCGGTTCAGATTTTGCAACTGCAATTGGCAGTCGAATGCCATACCTATTTATCGGCGTGCTCTCACTTTCGTTTTTATTATTGATGGCTGTATTTCGAAGTTTGCTTGTACCGCTAAAAGCAGTAATCATGAACTTGCTTTCAATCGGTGCTGCTTATGGTGTGCTCGTTGCAGTATTTCAGTGGGGATGGGGAATCAGCCTTATTGGTGTTGGCAAAGCAGGGCCAATTGAATCGTGGGCACCGATGATGTTGTTCGCGATCGTGTTCGGGCTTTCGATGGATTACGAAGTGTTTCTACTTTCACGAGTCAAAGAGGAATATGACCGCACTGGCGACAACGCCACAGCAGTTGCCGATGGTCTCACTGCAACGGCGCGTGTCATCACTGCGGCTGCGCTGATCATGGTGTTCGTGTTTGGCGCGTTCGTACTTGGTTACGATCGCAACCTTAAACTTTTTGGTCTTGGTTTGTCGGTTGCAGTTTTGATCGACGCAACAATTGTGCGTATGGTTCTTGTGCCAGCGACAATGGAGCTGCTTGGTGATCGTAACTGGTGGATACCAGCTTGGATCAATAAGCTGTTGCCGAAGATTGATGTCGAAGGTCACCACCACACAAAATAGCTAGTTCGCTAATTGCGTCGGCGTTGATCGCGCGGTTGCTGATTTTCACGACGCGGTTCATCACGTCTCGGTTGCACTCGGCGTGGCGATTCTGACTCTTTGCTAACTGAAATATTCTGCGAAATCTGATCAAACAGTTGACGCAATGAACCTGCCTGCGCGCGCGATTGTTGTGTGTTGATAATTGAATTTGGGTCGCTGGCAAGCAAGCCAACAAAAGTTTCGGCGACGATTTGCGAACCTACTGGTCCGAGGCGAAACGGAGCTCGTTGTTGACCGACAATCGCACCGTCAACAACTCGGTATGCCGAAGCCGTTGACTCGGCAAGAATGTAAGCCCATAGCGGTGTTTTGCCAGCAAGACTTGGCGCAAGTTTCGTTATCGCAGTTGCCTCTGTTGCAACACCAGTTGCTTTACCGATCAGTATTTCGTCGTCTCGCAACACTCGAACACCGAGTGCTCGAGCAACATCTTGGCCAGTTGGCAAACCAAGTTGCGATGAGCGCAATAAGTTGCGTTTTGCTAGGTCTGCAGGCCCCGCCGAAGTTACGGGTAGTGGCAACAGACTCAACGAGTTCGTTATTGATGCGTCAATTTTGTAGCTGAGTTGAACACCAGTTTCTGCTCGTCCGCTGCGACTAAAAAATCGCGACCAGTCGATCCCAAAATTTGATGGTGCTGCACTAAAACCAACAAGGTCGATACCAGGTGTGCCGAACGATCCACTAAAAACTGGCAGACGGTCAACTTCGCTATTGATTCGGTACAGACCGCGAACTTGTGAATGCCCGAAGCGGTATGCGGCAACAGCAAACTCAACTGGCATCTGCATACATGGTGAATAAACCGACAAGTTCGCAGAGAGGCTCCCATTGTTGTTAGACAAAACACGGTCGAGTACACGGCGGTCAATAATTTTTGGCAGATAATCCGACACAACTAACTGTTGGTACTGCGCAACAACTGCTTTGCGCGCGAGAGCAAAAACCTCAGCGCTTGAAAGTTGCGATTGCTCTCGCAAGATGCCATCAACTTGTTGGTTGTGTAGTCGAATAAACATTGAGTGAATTCCGGCGACAATGCGATTTTCATCATTGCGCGGGTCGCCAACTATTGCTTGACCTCTTGAATCTCGCGGCAAGTCTCGAGCGCCAGTGTCGGTGCTTCCTGTTAATAGTTTGCCTTCAAGTAGATGCATAGAGTCTGCGTTGTATAACTTTGCTGAAGTTGCTGGGCCTGATCCGTAAAGCGAATCAAGGTCAAATTGTGGAGTTCGCAAATTAATTAATGACGAAACCTGCGTCGGAGTTGTCAGGTCGTTTGGTCTGTCGTCAAGCGTCAGGTCGTGATCAACAAACTGACCAAAATATGTGTATCCCGCTGGTATGTCCAGATTCTCTTCTGCATCAATTTCGGTTTCTGGCGTTGGGTTCGTTTCTGGTTCGGCCATTATCGCTTTAGTAAGAGCGTCAATTTCGGCTGTACTAAACGTGGCGGCAGGTAAATTTGCGAACATTTTGCCGTAGCCGTTTGTGGGCATCGAGCAAGTCGCGGCGAGCGCTTGAGTTGATTCAAATGCGCCCGCGACCGAACTCATTACGGTGCTAATCGCAATCATAGAAATAGTAAGAATTCGCTTGCGGGTCATGATTAGTTCCTTGTCTGGATGTTGGGTTGCATAAATAATTGCGCGACAAATTAAGAACCCGATATGAGTTAATTAAGAAAAACTTAAGAAATCGCGGTACGGCGAAAAATTAAGCAGACGAGTGTTTGCGAGTCAGGCGTGACGAGCCATAGGCAGCAAACATGCAACACACGCCAGCAATCACAAAAGAAGATTTATACGAGCCAGTCGTATCGCGCAAATAACCAGCACCAGTGGCGGCGACTGCAGCGCCAACTTGATGCCCTGCGAAAACCCATCCGTAAACAAGTGGGCCACGTTTGACACCGAATCGCTCAACGCAAAGCGCAACCGTTGGCGGCACAGTGGCAACCCAGTCGAGCCCGTACAACATCATGAAACCGCCAAGTCCGAAACCGCCTTGCGTCAACGTCGGGTCGAGAAAAAGCAAACTCACACCGCGTATCGCATAATAATAAATTAATAGTTTCGCAGGATCATAACGATCGGTAAACCATCCACTCGCAATGGTCCCGATCACATCGAAGCCGCCGATCAACGCCAAATATCCAGCTGCAGTTGTAGCGGCAACATGGTGGTCGTGAGCAGCAGATAAAAAGTGAGTTTGTATAAGACCGTTGGTTGATAAACCGCAAACGAAGAACGATCCCCAAAGTAACCAAAAGATATTGTCGCGTCGAGCATCGTTTAGCGCGCTCATCGCCGAGCGAATCGGGTTCGTTAGCGCAGTTGGCGGTTCATAATCATCTGGCGCACCAAGTGGCAAGATTCCGATATCGGCAGGCGAGTTGCGCAAAAAGAAACCAACGACGGGCACAACTGCGAGCGCGCAAAATGCAATTGTTATGCCAACGGTTCGCCAGCCATGTGCAGCCGCAAGTCGTGTTAGTAGCGGAAGAAAAATAAGTTGCCCAGATGCAGACGCCGCGGTAAGTGCACCCATTACGAGTCCGCGTCGTGCGACAAACCAGCGAGCAGCAATTGTTGAAGCGAATACTGTTGCCATGCAACCAGAACCCGTGCCAACAACTGCACCCCACAAAAGATATAGATGCCAAGGCGCAGTCATTTGCGTGGTGCCAAGTGCGCCGAGACTAATAATTAACAAAGCAATAATTGTGATTCGTCGCAACCCAAATCGCATTTGCAACGCTGCTGCAAACGGGCCGATGAAACCGAACAGTAAAACATTGATGCTGACGGCTGTGCCTATGGTTCCGCGTCCCCAGCCGAATTCATCGTGCAGCGGGTCAATCAAAATGCTTGGTGTCGAGCGAAACCCAGATGCGCCGAGCAATGTGATGAAAGCAACAACAAAGATCACCCACGCATAATGCGGCTTCTTTGTTGATTTCACTCTGAAATAGTAGCCATTATTTCTTATCGCCTAGTGTTAACCACATCAAAGCATCTCGCCGACAAGCTACGAATTTAAAATTATTTTGTTTAAGTCTGGCAATTCTTTTTGCCACAACAAATCTGCCAGCAAGTGCTGCAGTGAATGGTGGCAAGTGCACCAAAGTTGGTCTAACTCAAGTAACTAAAAGTGTTAGTTACGTTTGCGTTAAGTCAGGCAAAAAAGCTGTTTGGCAAGTTAAGACGCCTTCAACGGCAGCCACAACCACAGCTACAACCACGACAACAATCCCAGCCGAAAAATATTTTGCTCCGACTACAACAGGCACAAGCACCGAAGATTGCAAATTGGTCGAAGCCAGCCCCGAGCGCAAAAAATGGGGAAACATCTTCGTCGCATTCCCCCCGATCGGCGGCAATCTCGAGCCATCTGGCACTTTCAAAGTCGCGCTTGTGCCAATCGATTGGGCCGACCTGCCAGGTGAAGCAAACCCACTCGCACGTGCAACTGATCAGATAAAACTTTTTTCAGATTGGTATGACACAGTTTCAGAAGGCAAAGTTTCATTTGTCTGGTCGACATACGACAAGTATGTTCGAGTGCCAGGTTCTGCACTGACCTATAAACAAGCGCAGTCAGGTGGAGGAGATGCGATGGCGATCGCGGCGATCACGGCGGCTGATCCATTTATTGATTTCACTGGTGTTCGGGCGGTTTATTTTCTGCCACCGAAAGGCCAACAAGTTTTTGTCGAAAGTTCGCAGGCATTCAAAGATCTAAATCTCATGGCGCCTATTCCAACTAAAGAGGGTGCGATTATGAATTATGCGTTGGCTGGCGCATACTTTGACTCCTCGCCAAGAAACTATTGGAGTTATTGGGTGCATGAGACAGGTCACATGTTTAAGTTGCCCGATTTGAAATACAACTGGAACAATCACGGAGAGGTAGAACTCGCAGTGCCGATTGGTCCGTTTAGTGGGTTCGATATGTTGTCAAACCAAGATGGTCCGTCGCGCACATTGAGCAGTTGGTTGCGGTGGATAATTGGTTGGTTGCCAGCAGAGTCGCTTTATTGTCAGAACTACTCGAACTTGGCCAAGACAACAATTATGTTGAACCCAATTGACAATCGAACGACCGGTGTCAAGTCGGCGATGATCAAAATTTCGGCGACAAAAATAATTGCAGTCGAGTCACGACGACCTGCAAGTTTTGACTGCACAGCGCCGACAAACAGAGCCGGCGTGTTGGTTTATATCGTCGACGCAACAGTCGGTCACGGTGAAGGCACTCAGACTTTGGTGCCACCGTCGGGTCGAGGTCTTGTTTCAAATAGTTGCAACACACCCGGCATTCTTGATGCGATATTAAATGTCGGCGACTCGGTGGCAACTAACGGCGTCACCGTCAAACTTGTGAAGTCAAGCACCTACGACACCATCGAGATTTCGAAGGCTGGTTAAAAGTTGCTAGTGGCAAGTCGTTGCCGACCGACCACTAGCAAATAATTATATTCTTAGTTGTAAATTGCCTTGATTGCGACGTAAATGCCGGCTGCGTTAAGTGCAAGCGTATAAAGCTGAAAAAGAGGCCATGGTTGATTTTTGAGGTTCTTTCCAACCGCAGTCTTTTTTTCTGCAGAAGTCAAGTCTTCGGATTCTTTCTGAAAGCTCATCAACGCATTGCTGACAAAAATCCATGAAGTGAAAGATGACGCAATTGCACCGAATACAACTAAACGCTTAAGGCTGTCTGCTGCGGTTGAAATATCTCCAAACACAACGATTGCGATAACCGCTACAAAAGCAATTTGAAGTAATACCCCAAGTGTCATATTTAGTCTTGCACTAGCAGAGTTTCTAGATGTTAAATCCATTATTTTCCCCTTTTCTATGTCTATAGTCGGTAATGATTTACCTACTTGCGATCTAAAATTAGCAGAGTTCAGTTGTGCTAATTACGGCTATGTACCGAGCCTGTCGTTATGCGCCGGTTGCGGTTGCCGGTTCGACTCCGGCTTGGGGCTCCGCTAAAACGAACGAAGAGGTGCTCGAGTTACTTCTGACTTGGTCTGACTATCCAAGGAAATTTCTAGTAGTCAAAGCCGGCAGGGAAACCTGCCGGCTTTGTTTTATTTGCCAAAATACTGTGATGGGGTACACTTGATAGAGACAAGTTGTGGCCAAAGAAATTTGGTTGATCGCACAGAGTGGTGAGAGCGGCACAGAGATGTGTCGCTCTTGCCATTTATTGTCAACGCTGACGCGGCGGGCGCGTGCCTCGGCTTAGTCGCACCAAATAAAAATAACTATTCACACTTGTAGAGCTTCTCGCAAAGAACTTTTGAGTCAATCGCTATATTCCAGACGCCGGCATCCATTCCTGAGGATGCATAAGTATTAATACCAATCAGTTCGCCGCGGCTATTCACGAGTGGGCCACCTGAGTTGCCGTGATTAAGTGTGGCGCTTGTGTAGTTGTAGTAACCCTCATAGACATATCCGATGTAGCCGATAGAGACGTATCGATTTAAGGTTGCCCCAAGATCTTGATCGTTGGGGTTTCCGATGGCCATTGACCACCAACCACGCTCTGCAAGATATTCGGCTTCTACTAGCGGAGGAATCGTTTTGCTGATTTCAAGAACTGCTAAATCGTTTTCGGGGTCGGTACCACCGATCACTGCAGTGAGTTTGGTCTTGAAATCTTCACCCGTGTAAACAAATACATCAGAGCCGTTCTCAAAACACACATCGATTACGTGATAATTAGTAATGATCGTGGTTGTGTAACCAGCGGTGAGAGGTTCGCCGGCTATTGCAAAACCAGTGCCACCACTGCCATCGAATTCACAAACTATGTCAACGACTGACTTGCTGACCTTTTCGATGAGGCTCTCTAGGTCGTCTGGCGCTTTGAACAAACTTGCCGTCAACAAATTTGAATTCGCATTTGTCAACGCTCGAGATTCGGTAACGCGCTTGTCAAGAGACGCCAATTCATCCGCTGTAGATTTTTCTAAAGTATTAAGTCTCCGCGTTGTCGTGACTAGTTGGTTTGCGCCAATCGCGACGATTGCGACCAAGGCTGCCACGACGAGAGCACGAACAAGTCTTTTTCGTTTTGGATTTTCGTTGCCAGGCGGCGACACGATCGGTGACCCAGTAGGCGCAGAAGTAATAGTCGATGGATTAACCTCGGGACTTGACCAGTTTTCGCTCATGGCAATGACAGTACATCAAGCCTGTTGCAGTGATTAGCTGGGGGAGATGTCTGGGGC
>JBAXAW010000027.1:0-18099 GCA_037142305.1 Actinomycetota bacterium | reverse complement strand
TAGCAAGCCAGTTCATGTCGCATGCATTATGGACGGTAATGGTCGTTGGGCACGCAAACGGGGTCTGCCTCGAACTGCAGGACACACTGCGGGCGAAGAAACTTTATCTGATGTCGTAAGAGCAGCGTCTAAAAGAGAAATTGATTATTTGACCGTGTTCGGGTTTTCAACTGAAAATTGGGTTCGCCCTCGAGCAGAAGTCAAACACATTCTTGGTCTCCATAAAAAACTCTTCGGACGGATCGCCGAACTTAACGAAAACAACATTCGTGTTAACTGGATTGGACGACCGTTTGACGAGGTCGGTTCTCAAACACCGGTTTATGTACAGCGTGCGATTCGAAAAGCAATTCAAGACACTGCCGATAATACAGGAATGGTTCTAACAGTTGCATTTGATTACGGCTCTAGAGCTGAGTTAACGCGGGCGGCACAAAACTTGGTCAAAAGTGGTCAGAGTCTCAATACCGAGAATCTTTCGAAGCATCTATACGACACATCACTGCCACCGGTTGATGTTTTGGTTCGCACTTCGGGAGAATCGCGGATTTCTAATTTTCTTCTTTGGCAAATTTCTAATGCAAAAATCTATTTTACTGACCGTCCATGGCCCGATTTTGATGCTGTTGAACTCGATGCCGCACTTGCATTAATTAATCACTGATCACAAACGCATGCCAAATAACCCTGCAGACCAAGAAATACTTGACGCTCTACATCAAGTAACTCACACGATTAAGAATTCAGAAGAGCGACAAGGTCAAGACGAAATGGCAGTGCTAGTAGGCCGGGCACTCCGCGATGACCGTCATTTAATAGTTCAAGCAGGCACTGGTACTGGCAAAACACTCGGCTATTTAGTGCCAGCAGTGAAGTCAGGCCGCAGAGTTGTCGTCTCAACGGTTACCAAAGCTTTGCAGGATCAACTTTCACAAAACGATTTACCACTCTTGGCTAATGCGCTCAATGACACTCTTGACCATCCACTTACTTGGACGGTTTTAAAAGGTCGAAGTAATTATTTATGTAAACAAAGAATTGCAGAGTTAGCCGATCGCGCGCAATCAAGATTAGAACTCGATGATGTCTCGCCTAAAAGCAAAGCAGAAGTAAAAAAGCTCGTCGAATGGTCACTTTTAACAAATACTGGCGACGAGGGTGAGCTTGACTGGCAACCCCTGCGACAAGCGTGGTCAATGGTCAGTGTGTCGAGCGAAGAATGTCCAGGTGCTTCACGTTGCCCACAAGGAGATTCATGTTTTGCAGAGCGAGCACGAGCACGCGCCCAGACATCCGACATTGTTGTCGTTAATGGTTGGCTTTACGCACTCGACATCAACGCCGAAGGAACGATCATTGGTGAACATGATGTAGTGATCTTTGACGAAGCACACGAACTTGAAGATGTGGTTAGTGAGTCGTCTGGCTTGGAAATTAGCCCGAGTCGCATTACTAGTGTCGCTTCATCAGTGCGGGCGATTATTCGCGAAGACGTAATCTCTGGAAATTTTGCGAAAAGTGCAAGCCGGCTGCGCGATCAACTTGCGCCACTAATTAACCAACGAGTCGCGCTTCCACTTGAGGGAGAGTCAAGAGAAACACTCAATGAATTACGTGGTCGTGTTAACGAAGCACTTGAGTCGCTACGAACGATTGCAACCAGTGATGATTCCGCGAAACAACGCAAACTTCGTGCCCAGTCACTCTGCACACGTCTGATTGGGGATCTAGATCTTGCACTCCAAGACCGTGCGGGATACGTCGCATATGTGTCTGGCACTACCGATAGATGCTCACTCGAAATGCGACCACTTGATGTTGGTCCCGCACTTTACGAATCAGTTTGGTCACAGCGAACGGCAATATTGACGAGTGCGACAATCCCCACAAACTTGCCAGCAAGAATCGGCCTCCCAACCGAAAAATTCGATGTGCATAATGTTGCTAGTCCGTTTGATTATGAACGGAATGCATTGCTTTACTGTGCGGCGCATCTTCCTGACCCAGCGCAAGGAAACCGCGACAAAGCAGTTCATACTGAAATTGAAAAGTTAATAGTTGCAGCTGGCGGGCGAACGCTCGCGTTGTTCACGAGTTATGCCAGATTGAACGCAGCATACACCGACCTGTGTGACCGACTTGATTTTGAAATACTTAAACAGGATGACTTGCCGAAAATGGAACTTCTGCGAAAATTTGCAGAAAGCGAATCGACATGCTTGTTTGCGACGCAAAGCTTTTTTCAGGGTGTTGATGTGCCGGGATCAACCTTGAGTCTTGTAATTATTGACCGACTACCTTTTCCTGTTCCGACTGATCCGCTAATGAGTGCTCGGCGCGAAATATATGGCAAATCCGCGTTTACCGCTATTGATATTCCGATTGTTGCTACGAAACTTGCTCAAGCGTCTGGGCGGCTAATTCGCACCCAAACCGACATGGGTGTTGTCGCGGTATTGGATCCGAGGCTCGTGACCAAAGGTTACGGCAAATCAATTATTGCAATGTTGCCCCCAATGGAATTCACAAAAAGCAACGCACGCGCCCAAGAGTTTTTGAGTTATGCAGTAAGCAATCTGTAGCCAGTTCCACGTACAGTCACAATAATTTTAGGATCATCTGGCGAGTTCTCAATCTTGACGCGTAGACGTCGAATATGAGCGTCAACTAATCGACTATCTCCGAGATATTCGTATCCCCAAACTATTTCGAGTAATTGATCACGAGATAAAACATTATTCTGATTTTCGAAAAACACTTGCAGCAATCGATACTCGGTTTTAGTTAGTGGTAGTTCTAAGCCACTTTTGAGAACTATTCCTTGGTGCGGTCTAAATTCAATATCGCCGACAATAAATCGTTCTATGGTTGAACCTGCCGTCGAAAGCAAATTCGTACGTCGCAGTGCTGCCCGAATACGCGCGGCTAGTTCTTTAGCGACAACAGGCTTCGTCACATAATCGTCAGCCCCAGCTTCAAGCCCGGCTACTAAATCATGAGTGTCTGTCTGCGCAGTGACGATAATTATCGGAACTAGGCTTTTTGCGCGCAACATGCGACAAACTTCAAACCCCGACAAGTCTGGCAACCGTAAGTCAAGCAAAACCAGATCCACCGAAGCTGATTCAAACGCCGACAGACCCTTCAAACCATCGGCAGCCTCAATGATCTCGTAGCCCTCATCTTCAAGTGCGAGCTTTAATGCGGCCCGGATGTGATGATCGTCTTCGATAAATAAAAGCCGCTGCATGACTCATATTCTGCCTCAACAATTGAAATTGTTACATAAAAAGCACACTTTCGAACGGGAATTGTCATATCAAGACAGCAGGATCTAGTTAACACACCGGCGGGAAGTCATGCTCCCCCTTGACTCCCGTCGGTGGGGGTTTAACGGCAATCCGCAATGATTAAGACGTGACACAAACTCCAGATACCCGACTTGTGATCTCGCGAGCATCGATAAGCGCAAATCTGCGCAACTGGCGTGGTCTTCGTGGACGAATGATTCTGTATTTTAGTCTTGCCTCATTTGCTGCGGCGATCGCTCTCAGCATTGTTACTTACGCATCAACACGCACATATCTACTTAAACAAAGAACAGAATTTGCCACTCGTCAGGCATTCAACAACGCTCAACTTGTGCGAACTGTGATTTCATTAAATTCAAGCGATGCCGGTGATTTAATGTCAAATATTCGTAGTGAGCGTGGCGGTTACGCGGTGCTACATCTTGGTGAATCTGATTCTTTTTATCCGCAAGAGCCACTGCGATTTACTCAGTCGAATATGCCAACACAATTTGTTGCTAAAACGTTGTCAGGAGTCACCGGTCGACAGCGTTTCTTGTTTGATGGAGAACCTTATGAGGCCGTTGGCGTAAACATTAAAGCAATCGACGCACAATACTTTGAGGCGTTTCCGCTCAGTGATGTTGCTCGAACATTGTCAACGATTCGAAACACATTGACTCTCGGTGTTCTATTGATCACACTTACAGCCGGTCTTCTCGGGTTAAGCATTAGTAATCGAGTGCTTCGCCCACTTAGACGAGTAACTTCCGTAGCAACGGACATTGCCTCTGGTGGGCTCGACATTCGATTAGCCGATGAGACAGATCCAGAACTTGCGCGACTGGCGACTTCGTTTAACAACATGGTTGACGCGGTGCAATCGAGAATTCAACGTGAGACAAGATTTGCTAGCGATGTCAGCCATGAACTTAGATCACCAGTGACTGCTCTTGCGGCCGCCATTGAAGTGCTTCAAGCACGGCGCGACGAACTTAGCGAAAGAAATCAACAGGCTTTTGACATAATTGCGACACAAGTGCGCCGTTTTGATCGCACTGTTTTGGATTTGCTTGAACTTTCTCGACTCGATGCCGGTGCAGGAGCAACTAACGAGGAAACCATTGATCTTGCGAAGTTCGTTCAACAGGTTGCAACACGGCATGGATTTAGCGATGTGAACTTTACGTCTACTCTTGATTTAAGTGACGAGATCGTTTTGGATCGCCGAAGAATTGAGCGGATAGTGCTGAATCTTCTTGAAAATGCTCGTGACCATGCTGGCGGAGCAACAGCAATATTGGTAACCGGCGACCAAAATCAGTTGATCATCAGCATTGAAGATCAAGGTGTTGGAGTTGCGCAGAGTGAACGCGATCGAATTTTTGAAAGATTCGCACGCGGTACGTCATCACGAAATAGCACTGGCAGTGGACTAGGCCTAGCAATTGTTCAAGAACACGCTCGTGCCTTGCACGGTAAAGCGTGGGTTGAAACAAGTGGCTCTGGGGGCGCAAGATTCATGGTTTCAATCGCTAGAAAATCGCCTATCGACTCACACACATCGCAATCGTCATGATAAAAAAGTTTTCTACTTTGCACAGTCACTTCGGCCCAAAGTCAGTTTTGGTTTTATCACTGATCATTTTCACTACTTCTTGCGGAGTACCTACATCAAGCGAGTTAATTCAAATTCCAGACGCGAATATTCCATTTGAGCTAAATGCGACATCAACTACGACGACCACGACGACATTACCTTTAGATCTAGAAGTGAATAAGTCAGGATCAAATTCAAAAAATGCGGTGTCTGAGATTGTCAACGAGACTGTTGATTTATATTTCATTATTGCCAATCGGCTAGTGGCTACCAAAATTCAAATCGTAAGTCCGGCTACAACAACTCAGGTACTCTCGGCTCTAGTTGCTGGCCCACCTTCAGGCGACGCAGGCTCGGGATTGCGAAGCGCTATCGCGTCATCGCTTCAAGCCAAAATCATTGTCACAAAAGGAATCGTCGTAATTGATGCGAACAATTTCTTGTTAGCCGGACTTTCACCAATTGATCAGCGTTTAGCAATTGCTCAACTTGTACTCACGTTTACAAGTCGACCCGGTATCGGTCAAGCAAAATTTAGTGTTAACGGCGTTTCGATTGCAGTGCCACGTGGGCGAGGCGATCTGAGTAAACCAGGCGATGCAGTCAGTTACGACGACTACATCTCATTACTCGCCGACCGCAACGGCTAGACGAGCTACTAAAGCTAGTAAAACTAATAACCAAGTCGTTCAACTCGTTCTGCCCGATGTTGCCAATCTTTATCGACAACGACAAATAGTTCAAGATAAGCACCTTCAGGCATTTGTTTACGAACCTCAATGCCAACTTTTTTCAATACCTGTCCGGACTTACCGATAACCATTCCTTTTTGACTTTCGCGTTCGACAACAATCTCACATCGCACTCGTGGCCATTCCCACTCTGTCACTCGCGTGGCAATTGAATAAGGTAACTCATCTCGCGTTACTGCCAACAGTTGTTCACGCACGAGTTCGGCGATCCATTGCGCCTGCGGTGTCTCAGACACCATTTCAGCCGGAAACATTGCTTCACCTTCAACAGTTCTCTGCCGCAAGGCTGACAACAACGCTTCAACTCCTTCACCAGTTTTCGCAGACACCGGGAAGTATTCAGCAGCACCGAGCGATGACGCCGCAGAAAGTTGTGCCAAGATCTTGGCCGAAGAAACAGCATCAGTTTTATTTAATACGACAATCGCCTTTGAAACATCAAGTTGCTCACTAACCCATTTATCGCCAGTACCAACTGTTTGCGTCGCGTCAAGCACAAGGCAAACAACATCAACGTCGCGCATCGACTCGAGTGCCGTGGCGTTAACTCGTTCGCCAAGCGCTGTAGTTGCTTTATGCAGCCCAGGCGTATCCACGAATACCAACTGCGTGTCATCGGTAGTTACGATTCCGCGAACTCTTGTGCGCGTGGTCTGTGGCTTATCAGAGACAATGCTGATTTTCTTGCCAATTAATGCATTCAACAGTGTTGACTTGCCAACATTGGGTCTTCCAACGAGAGAAATAAACGCCGTCCGCACGACAGAAGGCTACCGATTATTTATTGCCAGATCTGCCACAATTGAATGGTGCTAAACATTGACTGGCGTAAATGGTTCGACCGAATGCAGCCGCAGACGTTACAGATCTCAACGATGTTGCTTTACCTGAATGGTTTTTTCGCATTGATGAGCGTCGTAGATCACAATGACTATCTCGGCTACATTCGCGATCGGTATTGGTTTGGTTTTGTTATCGGATTGGCTACAGTCGCTCTGCATGTTTTTGGTGGCTTGCTGATGGCTAACGATCGTAAGCTTGGATATAAATTTGGTATCGCGGCCGCCTTCTCGCCTTTCGTGCTTCGCTATTGGGCGCTAAGTGATCTTGCCAGTCGTGCAGGCGGACAACTAAGTGTTTATAGCAGGATCAGCGGCGGCAACACCACGAGCCTGATTTTTGAGATCGCTTTGTGCGCATTACTGCTACATACGCAGAGCAGATCTCATCAACGAATCTGGTATCGCTAGATAAATCAAGCATAAGCCAATTAGATCACCAATTAGATCGCAAGTGGCCAAATCTGCCAAACTTTAACTATGACAAGACTCATCATCAAAGGTGTTGACGAACTTAAATCGTTAGTTGGCAATCATCTCGGTTATTCAGATTATTTGACGATCACACAAGACCAAGTAAATCGATTTGCAGATGCAACCGGCGATCATCAATGGATTCACATAGATGTTGAGCGTGCTAAGGCTGGACCATTTGGCGGACCGATTGCTCACGGTTATCTAACGCTGTCATTGGGACCTGTATTTCTCCCACAAATATTTGGCGTTGAAGGTGTGGCGATGGGTGTCAACTATGGCACCAACAAGGTTCGGTTTCCATCACCAGTACCAGTTGGCTCAAAATTACGCGCAGGTGTCAAACTTCTCTCAGTTGAAGACGTCACTGGCGGTGTTCAAGTGACTCTTGAAACTACTTTTGAAATCGAGAACGCCAAAAAGCCATCTTGCGTGGCCGAAGTTGTTTTCAGGTACTACCTGTAAACACAATTAGTTTTTAGAATTCTCTAGCGAAAGTTGTTCATAACTTCGGCGAATAATTCGACAGTTTCAGTACTTGGATAATCAGTACACCACGGGATAAAGCCACTGCAACCCAAGTCAAGATATTTTTGAACCTTTTCTGAAACTTGCTCGACAGTGCCTACCAAATTTGCATTTTGCCAGACGTCAAACCCATCACCTCGCAAACTAAGCGAGCCGTGCTCTTTAAGTTCTTTCTCGGTGCGACGTATGAATACATCGGGTGACCAAGTCTTTTGAATCTCAGATTCGTCACGTCCGACCGCTCGACAATGTCCCTTCAAAATTTCAATTTTATGTGCGAACTCCTCAGGGGTTCCACCAAAATTCGAATAATCTGCGTATCGTGCAACGACACGAAGAGTGAGTTGCTCGCCGCCACCGCCAATCCAAATTGGTGGATGGGGCTTTTGTAATGGCTTTGGGTCGCAATTACCCCGAACCATTTTGTAGTGCTTGCCGTCGTATGTCGTTTCTTCGTTAGTCCACATTGAGCGCACAATCTCAACGCATTCGCGCAACATCGCAATTCGCACTTTTGGCTCTGGGAATTCAAATCCGTAGCCGCGACTCTCATTTTCATACCATCCGGCACCGATTCCCCAGTCAAGACGACCGCCAGAAATTACATCCAGAGTCGATGTGATTTTTGCAAGCAAGCTTGGCTCACGATATAAATTGCAACCGACCATCTGGCCGAGCCGAATTTTTGTCGTTAACTGGCTGATAGCAGCCATCACTGTCCAACATTCAAAAACTGTCTCATGGGCTGGTCGCGGAACATTGTGAAAATGGTCGTAAACCCAAATTGAGTCGTAGCCAAGTTTTTCGGCAAGTTGTGCCACCTCAATAGTTTTCTGCCACTTGGCTACCGGGTCAGCAATACTTAGCAATTCCATCTTCCAACCTTGTGGAATAAAAACGCCGAAAGTAATGTGTTGCTTTGCTGAATTCATAACGGCAAATCTCCTGTAGCTGTTTTAGTTGAACCGTGATCTTTGTATGCCGCAATAGTGCGTTGAGCGATTCGCATTTGGTGAATCTCATCAGCGCCATCTGCGAAGCGGCTCCATCGTGCCTGTTGCAACATATGCGCAAGCGGTGTGTCAGTTGAGTAGCCGAGTGCACCGTGGACTTGTATCGCACGGTCGATAATTCTCCACAAACTATTTGCGACAAAATGTTTAGCCATTGAAACTTCAGATATAAACGATTGACCGTTTTCAAGTTTGTAGGCAGCATGCAAGACCATCAACTTGCATTGGTAAAGCTCCATTGCAGAATCCGAGATCAACCATTGGATACCTTGTTTTTCGGCGAGTATCGAACCATGCGAATATCGCTTGAGTGCGCGGTCAACCATCATGTCAAGCGCAATCTCGGCTTGACCGATCCAACGCATGCAGTGCGCCAATCGCGCTGGCCCTAAGCGGTACTGGCCTAAAAGATGCCCCTGCCCACGTCCGCCCAACATATTTTTAGCCGGTACACGTAGATCTTTGATTTCAATCTCGCAATGATTATGCCCACCGGACATTGTTTCAACATCGCGAACAATATTGAAACCCTCGTTCGGAATATCAACGATGAAGCAAGAGTTCGCCGCCTGAGGCAAATCTGGGTCATCTTCAGTTCGCGCTACCAACAGCGCAAATTTTGCTCCGCGTGCGCCAGAGATAAACCACTTGTGACCATTTATAACCCACTCATCGCCATCTTGATAGGCATGTGTTTGAATCAAAGTTGGGTCGCTACCAGCAACTTCTGGTTCAGTCATTGCAAAGCAACTTCTTGACGTGCCTTCACATAAAGGTCGAAGATACTTTTCTTTTTGCTCGTCGGTACCCCAATGCAAAAGTGTGTGTTGGTTGCCCTCGTCAGGTGCTTGGGCATTTAACACAAACGGTCCAATACTTACTTTGGCGGCTTCTGCAGAAACTGCCGCCATTGCAGTCGGACCAAGACCCATGCCGCCCCATTCTGCGGGCATATGCGGCAACCATAGATTCCATTCCTTGCGAGCGACGCCACGCAATTTGACAATCGTGCGAACCACAGCTTCGCGATCTTTCTCGTCAGTCGCTTCCCAATCAGGACGGACCCGAGTATCCATAAATTCGCGCACCTTTAAGCGAACTTGTTCGACTTCGGGTGAAAATGAAAAATCAATCATAAAAATCTCCTTTGTCAGTTTGGCAGATCAGAGAGACATAGTTGTCATCGGTATGTCTATCAATTTGGCGTAGTCTGCATGGCATGAATTCGTCCGCCAAACAAAAGCGCAAGTGGGATCGTAACGACCTGCCCCAAGGTGCAGAAAAAGTTGTCGCTGTGCAAGAGATGTTTGATGCCATCGCCCCGCGCTACAACTTCGTCAATCGCCTAATGACTTTCGGATTGGATGCGAAGTGGCGTAAACGAACTGTTGATTCACTGCTTCTGCCCGCTGGATCTCGAGTCTTAGATCTTGCAAGTGGTACTGGTGATCTTTGTATCGAACTCAAAAAAACTGGGATAATCGCATTCTCAGTGGATATTTCACTAGGAATGTTGAAGGCTGACCGAAGTGGGTCGCCAAGAAGTCAGGCCGATATCCAGCGTCTTCCGTTTCCGAATGCTTGTGTTGACGGCGTCACCTGTGGCTTTGCGCTACGGAACCTTGAAAACCTACAAACTTTCTTTACCGAGATCGCCCGAGTCACACGATTTAAAGGGCGCGTAGCACTCTTAGATGTCAGTGTGCCCACTAATAGTTTTGTCCGCTTTGGTAACTCAATTTATTTCGGCAAAATCGTGCCAGTAATTGGCGGCCTATTCTCAGATCGAGCCGCCTATAAATATTTGCCACGCAGTGTCGCCTACTTGCCAAAGCCTGAAGAAATCGTTGAGATGCTTGAACGCTCTGGGTTCGCCGATGTCAAACACGAGCAACTTTCAGGTGGATTGACTCAACTGTTTACCGCAACCCGAAATTAGAAATGCGCGCAGTTACCAAATTACTCTCGCAAATCACAGACAATAAATTAGACCTCACCAGTTTCGCCAAGGACAATGGCTTTCTTTTCGCAAAACACGAAGTTGGTATAGCAACACAAGGGGTTGCCATTCGCGTGAAGCCAAATGACGCTTTGTCGACCCTAAATAAGATCGAGCACAAAAACTTGTCATCAATTGAAAACTTGGCACCAATTGCTATCGGTTGCATACCGTTCGATATTAATCAGCCGCATGATTTTGTAATTCCACGAGTTGTTGTCGGTCGAAATCAGAATGGTGACGAATGGATAACGACCATTGACGACGCTGAACCTGATTTTGATCTAATAATCACAGATACGTCAGGTACACCTACATATTCGGTTACATATTCGGTTTCACCTGGAGTTTCAATAGAGCACTATCTAGAAGCAGTGCGACTAACACGCGACGCAGTACGCAACGGAGACTTTGCTAAAGCCGTGATAGCGCGTGATCTCATAGTTAGCTGCGATAGACCCATTGATTTGACAACTGTGCTGTTGCGTTTGCAGAACTCGTATAGATCGAGCTATCGATATCTGTTTGAAGGATTTATCGGAGCGTCTCCAGAATTGCTGATCTCGGTAAATGGCACAGAAGTAACCAGCAACCCCCTCGCTGGTACTTCGCGTAGAACCGGTGATCAAGAATTAGATAAACAACTAGCCGACCAATTAATCGCCAGTACAAAAAATCAACTCGAGCACCGCATAGTTATCGATATGGTTCACGACACATTATTGCCGTGGTGCTCATATCTCGACTGGCAACCCGAACCATCAATTGTCGAAATCGGAAACGTTCAACACCTCGGAACTGAGATTTCTGGGCGTTTAAGTGAGCCTCGAGCATCAGTCCTTGAACTCGCCTATGCGTTGACACCCACCCCTGCGCTTGGTGGTCACCCTCGTTATGAGGCTTTGACGCATATTCACAAAGTTGAAGGTTTTGACCGCGGTCGCTACGGCGGCGCTGTTGGTTATTTCAATGCAAGTGGCGATGGTTGTTTTGCGGTGTCTATACGTTGCGCCGAGATTGACAACACTCGAATGCAAGCGCGATTATTCGCCGGGGGCGGAATCGTCGGCGATAGCGAACCACTCAGCGAGTTGGCCGAGACTGATGCGAAGTTTCAAGCAATACTGAATGCCATCACACAAGTTGATTAAGTATTTCGGATTGCCACCGACACCATTTGATTGATTCGCTCATGCACTCTCACATTTTCGCTTCGGTCAGTTACAACTCGAATTAATTGGGGTCCACGAATCACTAACGCTTGTGATAACTGGTCAAGCGTCGTCACATTTGTCGTTTCTAGGCCGTGCGCCTTGGCAATTAGCGCCAAGTCTGTGTTATGCGGTGTACCAAATATTTTTTCAAATTTCGAAGTTTCTAAGGCCGTGGCCTGAGGGAGAAAAGAAAAAATGCCGCCACCACAATTATCGATTAGTACTATCCGCAAGTCGATATTTCTTGAACCTAAATTAATTAAGCCATTTGAGTCGTGTAAAAATGCCAGATCACCAATCAATAAGAAAGTTGGCAAGTCACTCGCGAGCGCCAAGCCAACAGCAGTCGAAACGACACCATCGATGCCGTTGACCCCACGATTCGCATATACCTGAAGCCCAGATCGTGGCGCAGCAAACCATTCAATATCTCTTATCGGCATTGAGCTCGAGATAAACAAATTTGAATCGTCAGGCATCAACCGATACACCGCACGCGCAATCGCGGGTTCGGATATCGCAGTTTCATCAGCCAAGGCGCTGTTGATCGCTTGTTGTGCCTTCGTCTCTGCGTCCGACCAACTTTTCAGCCAAGATTCATCTGGGTTATTGCGAAGCTTTTTTAATATAAATTTACTAATCACCGACATTTTGCAAACTAGGTGCAACTTTGTGATCTGCTCAGGATCAATTAGTACGGGTGAACTAGTGACAACAATCTGAGGCGCACCACAACTCGCTAACCAATTATTAACAACCTTCGAAACTAGTGGTGCTCCAAATCGCAATATAACTTCGGGGCACTGTGTTTTAGCGAATCTCTCATCACGCAACATTGAATCCATCGCACTTATAACAAATTGATTACCGTCAACACGTGTTCCACTGCGTGGGTCAGCCAACACAGGACATCCGAGTTCGCAAGCAACTCTAAGCAATTCAGTTGGATCATCGAGACCTTCACCAGCAATAATTAAAACGCGACGATTCTTGGCTAATCTCGCAAACTTTATTTGCTTAAAAAAACTGATGCTCAGACGATTTTTCTCAAGAGATTTTTTACTCGATAACTGTTCGGCACGCGATTTCAACTCTTTTGGCAATTCCCCAACATTACCGACTAGCGGTTCTCTAAATTGCAAATTTATGTGCACTGGGCCTAACGAGCCATCAAGATTCGCCCCCATAGATGCTTGCCAAGTGTCCCGCGCAATTGCTCGCCAAATATTCTTCTCGCGGTCCTCAGCGACAGACGCATTTACGAAACTGCGTACCGACTCGCCGTATAAATTTTGTTGATTAATCGTTTGCGGAGCGCCCACATTTTGCAACTCTGGAGGACGATCGGCTGTGCAAACCAAAATTGGAACCTGGGCCTGGTCGGCTTCTACAACCGCCGCATGAAACTCAACTGCTGCAGTGCCAGAAGTACACAACAATATTGCTGGTGAGTCAGAGGCTTTGCCAATTCCTAACGCAGCAAACGCAGCACTTCGCTCATCATGGAAAATATGCAACTTCAGTTCGGCACGATTGGCCAATGCAATAGCCATCGGCGTCGATCTAGATCCAGGGCAAACAACAGCATGCTTCACTCCGTTGATGACCCATTCGTCCACAAGAGTGGCGCAAAAAGTAGCAGTGGTCGTCGCCGGTGATCTCATGCCTCTATCGTGGCAGCAATGAGAGTAGAAATCTTCTCCGATGTGATCTGTCCCTGGTGTTATATCGGCAAACAAAGGTTTGACAGGGCTGTGGCAAACCTCACAACCTTGGGTTTTCACCTGAATCTTGAAGTCAACTACAGGCCATTTCAACTTGACCCAACGGCCCCTTTAGATGAACCTAGACCTGTTCGCGAGGCGTATGCCAAGAAGTTCGGCAGTCCGCAACGCGCAGATGAAATTCTTTCGCACGTAACCACCATCGCGGCCGCTGAAGGCATTACTTTTCGGATGGATATCGCTCAACGCGCAAACACATCTCGCGCCCATCGTCTAATTGCGCTGGCACAGTCAACAGAACTTGATCACACGAAATTGAAAGAATTGTTGATGATCGCCTATTTCTGCGACGGTAAAGATATTTCAAACATCGACACTTTGGTTGATATCTCTCTAAGTTTTGGCCTTGACAGTAATCAAGTGTCAAATATGTTGAACTCTGGTTTTGGGCAAGACCAACTTGATTCAGATTTGCTTCGTGCAAACGAACTAGGTGTCACCGCGGTGCCGACATATGTTTTCAATGAGCAATGGTCGGTGCCAGGTGCTCAAGATAGCGAAACTTTTGAGCGTGTTCTTAAAAAGCTGAGTCAGCAAGAAAACGAATAACAAATGCTCGCTAGTGACTCTTTTGGTAAGGGCGAGCGTCTTGTATTCGTGCACGGATTTACACAGACTCGAGAATCCTGGCGAGATCTCACAAAATCTTTTAGCCACGAGAATGAAATTGTTTTAGTTGACGCACCCAATCATGGCGATTCGAGCGATACTTCGTTAAACCTAGAAAATGGTGCGAAAGCAATTATTGAAATCGGTGGACAGGCAACATACATTGGCTACTCACTTGGTGCGAGGTTCTGTTTAACTGCTGCTCTCGCGAACCCAAATCAGGTCAGCCGATTAGTTCTCATTAGTGGAACCGCAGGAATTGAAGAGTCAGCAGAAAGAAATGAGCGAATAGCAAATGATGAGCTGCTTGCAACACGAATTACACAGATCGGAGTGAGTGAATTCATCGACGAATGGCTGGCAATGCCTTTGTTCGCCGGATTGAACCCCCAGACGAACCAACGCGAAATTCGCCTCAGAAACACTGCCACTGCTCTCGCCTCAAGTCTGAAACTTTGCGGTGCCGGAAAGCAACAACCGAGTTGGTCACGTCTGAACGAGTTTAAAATGCCTGTATTGATCGTTGCAGGTCATAAAGACTCTAAGTTTGCGGCACTCGCAAAACGCATGGCCGATCTAATTGGCAGTCACGCACAAGTGCAAATCATCGCGGAATGCGGGCATACTCCGCATCTTGAACAACCCGAAATATTTTTAGAAGTGTTGAACAATTTTCTGCAACACTAAGCCAACAACAGGCCGACGCTAAGAGTAACCGCCGTCAAGATTTGAGTTCGTCCGGTCATGCCGAGCACAACGATTAATTCTTTACCGACTGCGCCTTTTGAGACTTTCCTAATCGCTGGAATCGAGGCAAGCAAACCGATCAATCCAACTAATGCAGTTGGCTTATCGAGGGCAATCACGGCTACCGCGACTGCCGAGAATACGTTCAATGAATAATACATTTTACGAGTGCGACGGTCACCGAGACGAACCGCGAGGGTCTTCTTTCCCGAAAGAGTATCGCCAGGAATATCTCTGAGGTTATTGATTACTAGCAATGCGCACGCCAAACAACCAACTGCAACCGAAGCGACGAAACTGAAGCAGGTTATTTTCTGGAGAATCACAAAAGTAGTGCCAGTTGTAGCAACTATTCCGAAAAAAATAAAAACAAATAATTCACCAAAACCGTAATATCCATATGGTTTAGTCCCGCCTGTATAAAACCAGCCCGCGGCGATACAAGCAGCACCAACCACAATTAACCACCAACTAGTCAACACTGCGAGCAACAAACCAAATACTGCTGCCACGCCAAATGCTAGAAATGCCGCGCGCTTTACCTCGCTCGGTTTTTTCGCACCAGAACCGACGAGACGCATCGGGCCAACTCGTTGTGCATCAGTACCACGAACGCCATCTGAATAATCATTTGCGAAATTAACTCCGAGCTGCAATGCCAAACTTACAATCAGCGCCAGAAAACTATTACCCCAATTGCGTTCGCCAGAGGTGCTAACAAAAGCACACGCTGTACCGACGAGAACAGGCGCAACTGCAGCGGGCAAAGTTCTCGGCCGCGAACCTTTAATCCATAAATTTAATGACTCTTGCACGACTATAACTTAACAATAAAACATCTACGCTGGTTGAGTGCGCTCGCTAGTCGCCCTCAACATCGCACCAGGTCAAATGTTTGCGAATTATTTAGATCAAATTTGGGATGATGACGATGCTCTATTGCCTTTGGATCAGCGACTTCCAGTAGGAGCAAAGAAGCGGTTGCTTAAACAATTTGGGGCGTCTTGGTTAATCACTGACGATGGCGAAAAAGTCAAATTAGATAATGGCTTTTCTGTTGAAGCTAATGATGCACTAGTCATAGCGACTTCTGGATCTACCGGTGAACCTAAAGGAGTCGTTCACACACACGAATCGATCATCGCATCAGTTATTGCAGGCGGTGATCGCCTCGGCTGTTCATCTATCGATCATTGGTTGTCATGTCTCCCGTTGGCTCATGTTGGTGGGCTATCGGTTTTATTACGGGCTCGACATTACAGATCTGAGTTGAGTTTCGCAGATAATGTCGATCAACTATCAATAGACGCCGCAACAAAGCGTGGCGCAAACTTGACATCACTTGTACCTACGGTTTTGTGCAAACTTAATATCGATAGTTTTCGATCAGTTTTAGTTGGTGGCTCTGCGCTTCTCAGTGACATGCCCCCAAATGCAATTTCGACTTACGGTCTGACAGAGACAATGGGCGGAGTCGCCTACAACGGCAGAACACTAGATGGCGCAGAAATTAAAGTTAACAATGATGGTGAAATTATGGTTCGAGGCGCAATGTTGTTTCGCGCTTATAGAGACGGTTCTAATCCCAAGAGTGACAGTGGCTGGTTCGCGACTGGTGATCTCGGCGAGATTATCAATGGCGTGCTTACTGTGCATGGACGCAAAGACGATTTAATTAATACTGGTGGTTATAAGGTTTGGCCTCGATTAGTAGAAGATTCATTAAATCAAATCGCCGACATTTCTGAATGTTTTGTCAAGGGATTACCTGACGAGACATGGGGCCAGGCGGTTTGTGCGTGGATCGTGTTACAAAACCAGAATCAATCGCTAAGCCTAAATGATGTGCGGCAGCATGTTAAGCGAACACTCCCCGACTATTGCGCACCAAAACAGATATTCATAGTTGATCAGATTCCACGCTCGGCACTCGGCAAGGTTCGCTTGTCAGATTTGTTAGACCTAAAGGATTAGTTTTTGACTGAGCAACACGCGCATCGTCTTCCAAAATCGTTTTGGAAATTATTTTCTTCATCGACAATTTCCAACCTCGGTGACGGAATGGTCGTGGCGGCCGGCCCGTTGCTAGCGCTTTCGCTGACCGACGACACTCGACTGATCGCTGCAGTCTCGTTTGCGGCGATGCTCCCGTGGTTGATTCTGTCGCTTCCTGCTGGCGTATATCTAGATCGGCATGATCGACAAAAGATTATGGTTCGGGCCAATTTTCTTCGAGGACTAGTCTTCGCGCTAATCGCAGTCACCGCATCTTTTGGTGTTTTAAATATTCAGTTATTGATCGCAGCCAGTGTTGTCGCTGGTGTATGTGAATTATTTTTCGATATGAGCTCGCAAGCAATTTTGCCATTGATAGTCGAACCAGACTCACTTGAAATTGCGAATAGTCGCTTGTACATCTCGCAGATCATCAGCAATGGCTTTGTCGGATTACCCCTCGGCGCATGGATTTTCGTATTTGCAGTCGGTGCCCCATTTTGGATCAATTCCGCTGCGTTGATCATCGCAGCAATGCTGATTCGAACTATCAACGTAAAAACACTTTCAAAAAGTAGTGACAAAAATAGACAGGGGTTTTCAACAGATCTCAAACAAGGCTTGAGTTGGTTATGGAAACATGACCTACTTCGCACGCTTGCAATCATGCTTGGAATTGCAAACATGTGCGGCATGTTCGCACAGGCGGTGTTTGTAAAGTTCGCTCGTGATGAACTCGGGCTGGGTGCACGTAGCTTCGGATTATTGTTAGCTCTGATTTCGCTCGGTTCAATCTTGGGTGGATTTGTTGGCGAATCTGTGAGTAAGCGTTTGGGACCAACTGTTGCTTTGGTCACTGCTTATATTGTTTTCGGATTGTCTGATTTAATTCCTGGGCTATTTCCAAATATATGGGCAGTAACCATCAGCGGTGTAATAATGGCGATCGCTGGAACAATTTGGAACGTGATTACAGTGAGCATGCGCCAGCGATTGATACCTGTCGAATTATTCAGCCGCGTAAACAGCGTTTACAGATTTATTGGCACAGGCACCACCGCGATTGGCGCATTAATTGGTGGCCAAATCGCGTATCAATTCGGCTTGCGCTCAACTTATCTCGCGTCTGGTGCACTTCTGTTGCTCGCATTAGCAACGCTGACGCCCGTCTTCATACGAGCAGCCAAAATCTACATTGATCCTGAGCGGACCCCTGCGCCGCCGTCAATGACATAAGTTTCACCAGTTATCCAAG
>JBAXAW010000026.1:0-18308 GCA_037142305.1 Actinomycetota bacterium | reverse complement strand
CGTGCCTGGTTTGGGACCAGGAGGCCGGGGGTTCAAGTCCCCCCTCCCCGACAATTATTCTCGTATTTTTAATTGGGATGTGATGGCACTTAAACGAATTGTATTGAGTTTGGCTTTGCTGACATTAACTGCTTGCGCCAGTAACGATTCATCACGAATCGTCAACGGATACAGAATTGCACCTGACGCAAATCTTGCAGGCGCAAATCTAACGGGTGCAAAACTTTCTGGCTCTTATTTATCTTGGGCAAATTTAGTTGGCGCAAACCTTGCTGGCGCGAACCTTGCTCGCGCTGACCTGTCTTTTGCAAACTTGCGTGACGCAAACCTGTCGGGTGCGAACCTAACTCTCGCCAATCTGCGAAACGCGAACCTTACTGGCGCCAATCTGACGGGCGCAAAACTTTCTCGTGCCTACCTTTCGTCAGCGAACATGCCAGGTTCTATTCTTATTGGCGCAAATTTAGGTGGCGCGGATATGATCGGTGCAATTTTAAATGGTGCGAATCTAACTAACGCAAATCTCAACAATTCAAACCTTACAAGTTCAAACCTGTCGGGAGCGAATTTGCGAAGTGCGCAACTAATCGCTACAAATCTATTTAATAGCAACCTAACTAATGCCGACCTTACAGGTGCGGAACTCCGTGCTGCAAAATTAGACCTCGTTTTGTACGACGGCTTAACGATGCCCGACGGCTCGAAATTACCATCCGAACCTTAAAATAAAAGGAATTCACTAATCGATGAACTTTCTATCTGACAAAGAGAAATACGTGTCCCTAGTTAGTTATCGCGCGTCAGGTAGAGGCGTTCCAACTGCAGTATGGTTTGCGAAACTCGGTAATGCTGCAAACACTTACTGCGTAATTACTGAAACCAACGCAGGCAAAGTCAAACGAATCCGCAAAAATCCAAAGATCGAAGTTCAAGCTTGTGACATCAAGGGCAACGTCACGGCAAATGCGACGACTTACTCTGGTGTTGCTCGGCTAGTCACGGGCACCGAAGCAGTCGCTGTGCGCAAAGCAATCGCCAAGCGCTACGGCATCACCTACAAATTGTTTTCGGTTTACAATTCACTAGGTGCGCTTTTAAAAAGACGTTATGCCATGCCCGAGACAAACATTATTTTCACTCTCAACGATTAGCTAGATGCAACTTCGAAAGTCTCTACTTTACGAAAATTAACCAACATCTCTGGCAAGGGCTCGATGCCAATACCAACAGTGTTTGGCACATCAATGTGACCGTTAACTAAAACAAACGGAGTCGTAATATCGCGAGCGAAATATCGAGCCGAGGCTGAGATATCTCCTGGAAGCGTAAATCCCGGCAATGCAGCCAGTGCCAAATTTGCCGCCCGACCAATGCCTGTTTCGAGCATTCCCCCACACCAAACTGGCACTCCTCGCGACAAACATAAGTCATGAATTTTCTTAGCCTCAAGGTACCCGCCAACTCGGCCCGGTTTAATATTGATTATTGAACACGCCTTTAGATCAAGCGCACCGCGTGCAGTTTCTAGTGAAGTGATTGATTCATCAAGACACACGGGTGTGTTGATAATTTTCGCCAACTCAATATGACCGACAAGATCATATTCTGGTAGTGGTTGTTCGATCAGCAGTAAGTTGAATTCATCAAGTTTTTTGAGATGTTCGGCATCAGCAACTGTGTAGGCCGCATTGGCATCAACCTGCAACAACAGTTCATCACCAAATTCTTTGCGAATTGTTCGAACGAGTTCAATATCTAAACCAGGCTCAATTTTCAATTTGACTCGCAAGTAACCCAACGCCAAGTACTCGCCTACAACCCGCACCAAGTCATCAAGACTATTTTGAATACCCACCGAGACACCTGAGGCCACGCGAGTTTTAGTTGCTCCAAGAAACTTTGCAAGCGACAAACTTTGTTCGCGTAATCTGAGATCAAGTAACGCTGCTTCAATACACGCCTTTGCCATGTAGTTTCCGCGGATTGACGCGGCGCTTGAAAAAAAATCTCCGGCTGATGTATCTGCGCGTAAAAGCGGTAATAAAAACCTTGAAACAACTTGAACACAGTTATCTAGATATTCGGATGAATAATTGGGTTCGACCATTGCTACACATTCACCCCAGCCAGCGTGATTCTCACCGACGGCATGAACATAAAGCAACTCGCGCGAAGACTCAACGCCAAAAGAAGTTCGAAACGGCGACACAAGATCAATCTCACCCCGCCACAGCTCAATCCCTCGCAAGTTCATTGCGTGGCTAAGCCGATTTAACAAAAATCTTTGTGTAACCTACTAAAAGATTATTATCACCCTTCGCATACTGCTCACTTTTGGCAACTTCCTCAAAACCTTTTGATTGAAGAAAACTCATGAAATCAGCGCACGTCGCCGTCATTCCATCCTCAAAATAGATTTCGCTCGCCCCAGTTAATAATTCCACTGTGCCTGCCAAAACTATCAACTCGTTGCCGTCGACATCGATCTTAATTTTGTTGGGTCGTTGAAGTTCTGTTTTTGCAAATAATTCATCCAAGGACACCTGCAACACTGGAGCAATATAACCAGTGGCATTTGAATTGCTCCCGGACGATTGAGTTTCATCGCCACCAGCTATCAGTTGGAGAGCATCGCCGTATGACAAAGACCGAAACTTGACTTCAACTATTTCAGATTTGCCTCCACATGCCAAAGGGATTATCGTAACTTTTTCTAGCAATCGATTTAAATAGAGATTCTCTTTCAAAATCGCAACATTTAAAGAATCTAGTTCGCATGCATACACTGCCTTGACCTTGTTCGCTATCAAAACCGAATACATGCCGACATTTGCACCTATGTCAAGTACCACATCGTTCGGCGTCATTGAATTAATCCAAGTGATCATTAGCGGTTCTTCGGTCAAGACAGTTTTTGCTCGCCAAAAAAGTCGACCGTGACCAGTCCTAAATGTGAACACCTTATTTTCAAACTTAACTTTAAATTTGGGGTCAAGCATTTGAATGAATTCGTTCGAAAATTTAGACCTACCGTTGATTCGCAACGCGAAGATGATTAAACGACAAAACATTCTAACAATTCGGCGACCAATTGATGGTTTGTAACCCCATAACTTCTTGACCATTACTAAATTCTAACCTTTATGAACTCGGTTAATGATCATGGCGCATGACGAATGAGCCGTCATTTGTTAATCCTTGAACGGTTAAGGACTTTGCGAAAGCAGATTCGAAACTCGTGCGTTGCTCTAGGCGCAATCTTGTGGCAGTATCGCGATCAGTATTGCGCACTGCGACAATGTCTAGTGGCGTTGGAATAATTAAATCATCATCATTAGCAACACAAGTGCTGCCACTCGGCGCAGAAGTCAACTCTTCAACTTGGCGTTCAACGACTAAACGATCGGTCTGATCGCCCACATTTATTAAGTCATTAATTTCACCATAATAGTTCTGACAATATTTAATAACTTTGGCGCCCAGCACGATCAGATTAAAATGTGCATTACGCCGCACTAACGGGTCAAATGTCCATGAAATTGCAGAGAAATTGTTTTCTTTGGCCCACAACCATTGGTGATCTTTCAGAGCACGCCCAACGCCAGTGTTGGTTACAGCATCAATCACCCCAGTCACATGCGAGTGCAACTTTCGCTGGTGGTTACCGACAATCGCTAATGAACCGCCGACAAATTGCTTTTTCCCATTGATGATTTGTGAAGCCAGACTTGCGTAACCTCCCGAATGAATGATCGCGGTAATCACATCAGCCGGAATTGGATCAGCCCCACCCCAAACCGCCGCTAAAACTAGGGCAAGTTCATGCACCTTTTCGGGCTGGTTAACTAACTCGACCTCAGTCATTTGAATAAACCCTATCTATTCGGCAATGATTGAAGCCATGCCTGTTGAAGTCACCATCGTCAATCATCCAGTTGCTGCCGAATCTCTCACCCACCTGAGGGACGAAAATACTTCTAATCAATTTTTCCGCGCCGAACTCAGACGCTTATCTCTCGTCGTTGTTGCCGAAGCGACAAGAAATTTGCCGATCATCACAACTCGCGTTCGCACACCGCTTGCAGAAACTGACGGCACCGCCCTTGCAAGTCGTCCTGTGCTGGTGCCAATATTGCGCGCAGGCCTTGGAATGTTACCCGCAGCAATGGAGTTGCTTCCAGATGCAGATATCGCAGTCGTGGGTGTTCAACGCGATGAGAAAACTCACATGCCGAGCGAATACGTTGCCAAGTTGCCAGCACGACTTGATGGCCGTACATGTTTGGTACTTGATCCGATGTTGGCAACTGGCGGATCACTCGCCCATGCTTGTAAAATTCTCGCAGACCGTGGAGCACCGCAACCACTCACGATTGCTTGCGTACTTGCAGCACCAGAAGGTATTGAATTCTTGCGTTCAACCGGAATGAACTTGCACATTGTGACTGCATCAGTCGACAGCCATCTAAATGAGAATGCGTTTATCGTGCCGGGTCTTGGTGACGCTGGCGATCGTCAGTTTGGCCCACCGCAATAGTTCTCTTCGTCTTTTAAGAAAATCTACTTAACCAAAAAAAGTTGCCGCTACATCAGCAAATAGTTCAAGATCAATTGTTCGAGTCTGACCCGCAGTTACCGCCATGTTGGCTCGCGTAATGGCACCACACTTCAGCACAACCATTTCGCCAAAAGCTTTGTCGTGAACTGCATCCACTGCTGCTAACCCGAAACGAGTCGACAAGACACGGTCATAACTAGTTGGTGTGCCACCGCGCTGAATGTGACCAAGCTGCACGACACGAGATTCAAAACCAGTTCGGGCTGATATCTCTGGTGCAATCACATGAGCGATATCGCCGAGTTTCTCGCGTCCGTAAATATCGTCAATTCGCATCGGCAACTTGAGAGTGCCAGGCTTTGGTTTTGCTCCCTCAGCAATTACAACTACTGACGCGTACCTGCCCCGCTCGTGGCGTTTGCGCACAATTTGAGAAAGTTCATCAATATCGAATAGCACTTCGGGTACCAAGATGGCAGTTGCGCCGCCCGCGATTCCGGCGTGGAGCGCGATCCATCCTGCATCACGACCCATTACCTCAACGACCATGACTCTGTCGTGACTTTCGGCGGTTGTGTGCAGCCGATCTATCACATCAGTTGATATTTGTACTGCAGTTTGAAAACCAAAAGTTGCATCAGTGCCAACTACATCGTTATCAATAGTTTTCGGTACGCCAATCATCGGAAGAGAAAACTGCTCATATAACTTGGATGCCACTGTCAACGAGCCGTTGCCGCCAATCACGATCAGCGCATCAAGTTTGAGATCTGTAAAAGTTTTCTTAACATGATCAACACCATCAGCCGTATCAAACGGGCTTCCTCGACGCGTACCAAGAATCGTGCCTCCGCGTGGCAAGATTCCACGCACTGCATCTGTTGTGAGTTCTAAATATCGCTGTTCAAGTACACCATCCCACGCATCGTAGAAACCGAAAACTTTGTCACCTTTGACATCAACTGCTTTTCGCGTTACGGCTCGTAACACGGCATTGAGACCTGGGCAATCTCCGCCACCAGTCAAGACTCCAATGTTCACGGTGGAGTATTTGCGTTGCTAATCGCCAACTCGGCGAGCATCTTCAACAAGGTTGATCTGATAGATCACTTCTTCAAGCGCATCGGCTGCTGAAACCGTTGAAAATCGCAATGGATTTTCTGGTGTGACACAGCTCGGCACAGGCGCAAGCATTGTGCTTGGTTGCGGGTGACAAAATTGCACCACGCTGTAACGCTCACCTTCAAAGCCGGGTGATGCAACTACTCGATGCCAACCGATCGGCAGAACGCCGTTTGTTAGTCGCTCGAGCATGATGCCCGAATTAATAATTACTCGACCCTTAGGTGGCAAAGCATCAATCCATTCACCTTTGAATTTTACTTGCAGACCAGGCGCCGTTGCACGTGGCAACGCTGTGATCAAATTGATATCACCGTGTTCTGCAGCCCACACATGGCCATGTTCTGGTAGTTGTTTCATCGGCGGGTATCGAATTGCTCGAGTGAGTGCCGAACCGTAACCAACCATTTCATCGAAAAAGCTTTCGTGACATCCCACACCAACTGCAATAATTCTTAAAAACCGAGTCTGCAAATCAATCATTGCATCATGAAACTTGAAAAGTACTTCAGTGATTCCTGGGATGATGGCTTCGGGCAACATCGGCTCTGGGTATGACTGCGGATATCGACGACGCAACGGATGCCCCTGCGGGATCGGCGTAGACCAGTTAAGCATTTCCTTCCAGTCGGGCTTATCGCTTGAAGCAGCAGTTTCAAGCAATACCCCGGTGTAACCGGTTTGACCATTGGTGCCGTGCGCAATGAAACGTTGCTTTTCATCAACCGACTTTGAGAAAAACTCGGCCAGCATGGCATACGCCGTGTCTAGCAAATCCTCAGATAAGTCATGGCTCGTGTACACAAACCCAGTTGCAAGACTTCGCATCACGCCGTCTACGACTGCTTTTCGCGTTGCGGTTGTACCACGCTCAAACGCAAGAAGATCAACGTCAAGGATGTCGTGACTCACAACCCCACACTATTGGTTAGTGGCTCAAAATTTTTAGCGACGATAATTTCTGTGATCTTATTGATTATTTGAGTAAATCTTGGTTATCGCGCAAAAACTGAGTACCAACTCGACCGCCACCGAGCCAAGTTGGCTGATCAGAGTATTTCATTACTAGATCTAAATATCTCTGTTGAAGTTCTTCGTCTTCTGGTGTTGATTTCCAAGTGCCGTCAATTCGAGAGTTCATCTCTTGACATGCTGCGAAGATCTCGTCTGCAGTATTTTTGACTAGTTCAACACCTAAACGCGCCTGATGCCGCTCATCCGAATATTCGGATTTCATCTTCAACATATCAGAAACCGTGGCTAACCGATTCTCGATTGTCAACCAAACCTTTTGAAAAATCATTAAATCGTGTGTCAAAACTTGATGCCGAATGTCGTACAAGTCGCAATGCAACGTTGGCTTACCAAAAATGGCACTTATCCAAAAAAGTCCGGTGTTGCCAACAAGCAAATACTTGCAACGCGAAAGTAGGAACACATCTAACAAATCAGATCGTTGCCTAGTTGCGTAATCAATCACAGCCGGATATTTCTTGGAATCTAAAGAGTTTTCTATGTCTTTACCCATGCGAAAAATTGGCACAACGGAGTCACCCAATCGTGTTAACGCATCTAAATAAAGCTCCTCACTAGGGTTACGCACACTTCTTGGCTTAACCGACACGCCACTTTTAGCAAGTTTTAAATAATAAGACTCTGTACGAACTGCATAACATATAAAACTTTGATCTTCATTAATCTCTAAGTCAGAAAGAAACTTAGTACCTTCGTTATTTTCTATGTCGGTAAATTTATGTATCCGCATATTTGACGACCACATTTCGTCACTTTTGTCTTCTTTTAGAAATTTGTAGTCGAATCCAACCCGGCTAGCCCACCAAATAACACGCCGACGAAGTCGCTTTTCTTCACCATAAATATCAACAATTCGGTTGTACATCCGGCGGATGTGTGAGTTTGGATCTGAGCAAAGATTTAGAACAATTGTGCGGTCTAGCAGTTTTGGAATAACTGAGCGCCGCCGAAGTTCCGGCTCCAATGGAGCAACAAATCTTGAAATTATCGGAGATTCGCCGATGACTAAGATCTCGTGTTTGCGAAGTTTGAGCCAGAGCCAAGTTATGAGAATTGCTGGGGATAGAACGATTAGTTCTAGGACATGACGAATAATCCAGCGTCCTAGCGGTTGTTGCACACCAGCAAATTTTTTGCGCAAAAGCATGCCTATCATCTCTGAAATATTAGCCGACTAAGCCAAGTGCGCATCTGCGGTCACTAGTATCTTGTTGTTAAAATAGAACCGTAACTTTGCGGGTGTAGCTCAATGGCTAGAGTCCGAGTTTTCCAAACTCGTTATGCGGGTTCGATCCCCGTCACCCGCTCCACAGTAATGCTAAATCAGATTAAGTTTGCCTAATGGGCTATCGCGCATTTGACGCTGAAAGTTTGGAGAGAGAGTACACACCTGCTTCGCGCATTCCCGATATCCAAATTTATTTAGATAGTTACCGACAACGAGGCGAAGCCGCGCGCAAAATAACTTTGCATCAAAAACTCATCTATGGCAATCATCCTGACGAGTGGTTGTGGTACGCACCATTGATTGATAGCGAATTAAAAAAACTAATAGTTTTCATTCACGGTGGTTTTTGGCGCAGACTGTCTGCAGACGACGGTACATTTTTAACACCAAAGTGGCAAGACCTCGGATATTCTGTCGCTTCAATCAACTACTCTCTTTGCCCCGGCGAAACGCTTGACGTGCTCGTTAATCAAACTTCACGGGCAATTGATTTCTTGAAAGCACTACATCAACCTCAAAATATTATGCTGATTGGGCATTCAGCCGGTGCGCAGTTGGCTGCGATGGCAATGTGCCACAAGGAGCAGTCTCAGTTCTCCGGCGCAATATTCGTCTCTGGAGTTTTTGATCTTGAACCAATTATGCACATGTCAGTCAACGACGCGGTAAGACTTGACGCCGATAAAATTCAACGGTTATCACCAAATCATCACGTCTCTTCGGCAAAAAATACACCAATATCAGTAATTTGGGGCGAAAACGAGACAAGCGAGTTCAAACGACAATCAATTGAGTTTGCCAAAGTTTGGTCTCAATCTCCGAACAAACGCGCCGCCAGAGCGCTTGAAATCAAGAACCGAAATCACTTTGATATTCTCGACGAACTCTATGAACCCTCAGTCTTACGGCAGATTGAATGAGTAGATCACGAAAGTTTTATTGCGAAAAACTTCATCAGCACATCTCTTGATATCAGGCGAAAACGACTCAGTTACATTCACAAAAAAATAATTGACTCCGGAATCTCTCAGGCTTAGCGATGAATCGCAATTTCCCTTCAATGCGAATTCATCAATTGCAAATCGATTAGTTTTCTCACGTTCGCTATGTGCTCCAAGAAGTCTCTCCGTGAATGGAATCCCAGCAAATTCACGTCGACCAGTCATCACCGAGAGCGAAAAACCATTTAAAACATTCTTTGAGGCCAAAATTGAATCCGAATTAGTCGAGTTCAAAATCCAAGATGTAGCCTCATTATTATCGCTATTTAGTTGATAGTAATTTGCTTCGATAATCCTCCAGGAGCGATATTCTTGACCAACTTCACTTTTCCAATTCTGGACAAACAAAAATAGATTAGACACTCCAATTGCTAACAAACCGTAAGACAGCGAAGCAAGGAACGAATGATCACGACGTCTACTTATTTTGAATAATAGAAATGATGACACACAAAAAACTGATGCCACTACGAATGGCAGGGCAGTTTTTAAATTAAACAAAAACAATGTCCAAAATCGGTCATGAATCTCTACTTTCCAATAATGGTTTATCGCAACCGGTAATACCCCAGTTAAGACTGCGGAAGCAATAAAGCACCTCTGAGTTCTATTACTTATCGGTTGAGAAAAAGTCTGAAGCACAGTTCCCACTCCTATAATCGACACTGCTGCAACCCAAAACTGAAACCCATACAGTGAAATATCTGCTGTTGTCCATCGCGCGTCGCCCACTCCCAACAACATTTGGAAGCCCGCAGCTAATCCTGCGAAAATTAGAAACGCTGTAACAAATCTCAGATTTTTTTTAGATTTCATGCGTGTCAAAATTGCGAGAAATGTCAAAAAGCCAAAACCACCTAGCGCAATACTCATTAAAATTACAATCCACATGTATTGTGCCATCGGTCCGTTATAGAGATTCCAAAGATTTCCATAGACATTGATCGGCCAGGCTGGGCGTCCTAATTTCGCGTCCGAAGCTGACTTCTCAAAACCATAAAACAATACAACTCCAACCAACGAAAATATTCCAAGTGTTAGCCAACTTCTTATCAACGCTCGAAATGTACCCTTTTTAAAATTGATTTGGCTGATCGATGCACCGAATACTCCAACTATCACGCACATTCCAGTTGAACTTTTCGCGCCAATCGCGCCGAGCATCAACAGACCAATAACCCACGCCGATTGATGAAAACCAAACTCGTCGCAGCTAATAAGTAGCAGTAACAACCCGAGTGCGAGACATAATGAAAAAAACTGACTAAAAGAATGAAGTTGCAAAAAATGAAAACCGATTCCACGAAAAAGCGCCTGAGTGTCTGTTGCACTAATCATCAACATTGCTAAAACTGCCAAACGGTTGTTCCCACTAACAGCTCTAATAATTCCTAAACATAACACTGAAACAGCGAAGGCGATGACTACTACGCCTTGCAACTGAACGAAATTTGCTGCCGGGATGAGAGTCAAATGTGTCATTTGCCCGGTCCATGCAAATGAAAACCAGTGGTATGAAATGGACTCACCCATCATCATCGGATTATGAGAAAAACCCCACCTTCCAAAACTGAAAGTCCAGATTTCCATCCACAGATCATCAAATAATCTTGGCTGCAAAGGTCGCGAACTAAGAACCAAGAGCCAAACTATGACGCAAACGATTGTTGAAATAACTGCAAAAGCAAGTCTTGTTTTTAAACCTTTACTCCAACAGTATTCCCGCATTAAGAAGACAACAGAAATTGTTATCGCTATCGGAAGCGGCCAAAACCATTCAGGTGAAAGACTGAATAGAGTCGCTACTGCAATCCACTTGATTGCCGAAATATCTTGAATTGTCACAAATGAATTACATTCAGACCGTCGCAGAAACCATAAAACAAGAGCAGCGGAAAATATTATTATCTGCGAGCCCAGAGCGATCAAAACACTCGTATAGCTAACAGTGATTACATAAATGAGCGAAGTGAGAATTACGCCTAAACAAAAACCGAGCCCTGTACGAACAAGTGCGGATTGCGCAGAATCAACACGCGATAATGACAATACTTGCTTACCGATAAAAACTTGGGCAGCGACTACCAACACTGTCAAACCTGCGCCAACTGGCGAGAACTTGGTGAGCAGCAACAAAGCGAATAACCAAAATGCCAAACGGGCGTAGAGATTGATCTCTGGAGATTGATTCTTCAGCGAGAAATTGTCAAACACGTCAGAACTATATCCATATTTCGGTCTGCACCTTTAAGACTGTAATAGATTTGAGTGGTGCGCAAGAATACAAACCTGCTCGGCGTAGTACTGATTATTGGTAGCAGTATCGGGTTTGGTCTCTCGCCTACTTTTGCGAATTTCGCCTATGACAATGGTGCAAGCGTAGTTGGAACATTGCTGGCGCGATTTTGCGTTGCAACGATATTGATGTTAATTGTTCGAAAAGTTTCATCACAAGAAACTAAATGGCCAAAACCAAGGCTTTTTTTACAGATATTCTTGCTGGGCGCTTTTGGATATTTCATTGCCACACTCTTGTATTTCACCGCACTAAAAAATATTGACAGTGGATTAGCAATAATAATTGTCTCGTGCGGACCCGTGATAGTTGTTTTGCTTTCTTGGTGGCTACTGGGTACAAAGCCAAGCCGAATCATTGTTGTTTGTCTAGCCTCAACCACAATTGGCGTGATTATTGCGGCCGGACAAGTTGGCAGCGGCGACGCAATAAGCGTCGTGCTTGTTCTTATTGTTGCCGTTGAATATTCGTTTTACATTGTATTTAGTTCGCAGATTTTACCGAAGGTCGATCTATTGACTGGTGTAACAATTGTGATGTTCGGAGCGGCTACTTCATTTGTAATCTATTTTTTTCTCGCTCCATCATCTGTTGAAATGAGTTTTCCACACAACGTAAATGGTTGGGTCAGTGTTGTATTACTCGCAACCGTTGCCACCGTGATACCCACAGCGACGCTTTACGCAGGCATGAAATTGATCGGCACTGGCAAAACGGCAGTATTGCAAACCTTTGAGCCTGTTTCTTCAATTGTCGCTGGTGTCGTGTTTCTTGGCGAGCCATTGACAATGCCACGTGTAATCGGAGCGATCTTCGTGATTGGTGCAGTTGGATCGCTTGCTGCGTCTGAATCTCGCAACGAAACAGCGATACCTCACTAATTAATTATTACCGATACCGTTAAAGCGATGCCAAATTCTCTTTGTGTGATTGGCGACTTCGCCTGGGATGTTCTGATCCGTACGAACAATAGTCTTCTCAAAGGTGGAGACTCGTTCGGCGAAGTAATGCTTACCCCAGGTGGAAGTGCCGCGAATTTAGCAGTGTGGGCGCGACGATGCGGACTTGAGACGCACTTCATCGGCAAAATCGGACGCGATCGCTTCGGCCAACTAGCGCGCGAAGACTTAGACAATGAATCAGTAATCCATCATCTTGTAGAAACTGAAGCCTACAAAACTGGCAGTGTTGCTGTGTTTGTAGATCAAACTGGTGAACGCAGTATGGTTTCTGGTCACGGGGCAGATTTTTATTTGATACCTTCAGAGTTGCCTCGTACTGTTATAACTTCTGCAAACCATCTGCATCTCACAGCATGGAGTTTTTTTACGGATCCACCGCGTTCTGCATCTCGAATCGCCGCGCAAATCGCAAGGCAAAATAACCTGACGATTTCTTTTGATCCTGCATCTTTTCAGATGATTCAAGAGATGGGTGTTGATCAGTTTTTATCTTGGACAAAAGATTTGGACATAAATATTTTGTTTCCGAATTACGACGAAGGTCGGGTACTCACAGGCTTTGATGACCCTGATGACATCCTTAAATCCTTGGCGAAAATATACAGCGATGCTTTGATCATCTTGAAACTTGATGCAGATGGTGCTCTCGTCTACGACGGAAAAACTTCAACGCAAATTGCGCCAGCCACAAACAACCTTGTTGATGCAACTGGCGCTGGTGACTCATTTGCTGGTGCGTTTCTTGCGCACTATCTAAATTCAAACTCGGCTGTTGACGCAGCAAAGTTTGCAACCAAAGTTGCTGCTTGGGTGATTGAGCATCTCGGCGCTCGCCCCGCCACCGACACTCGCCTACAACAAATTATTAAATCTCGTTAGGAGATTACGGCAATATTAATTTCTCGGGTTGCTGATCGCTGATTTCAACTTTAAAAGCACCGCTACGAATTGCTATTGATTGATCTGAGACTTTTTTTACCACTTCAGAATCCACTGTCTTTGTATCTAATCTTGTGAGCGATTCACCGCGATCCGTGGACAGTGAAAAAGACTTAATTGCACTAGAAGAGAAAATACCGCTACCAACCTGACTGATGAGATAATCAATTGTCGGGGCGATATTCCAAACTACTGAAGCAAGAACATGCTTCGTTTGGTTCTCAGTCTGTGTACCTAAATTACTGATTATTTTGATATTCGTGTCGCCAACAGCGTCATTAACGCCAAGACAAAGTGCATAAATGACGTCGACACCCGACTTAATTTGTGCAAGCGCCGCATCTTCCGCCAAAGATTTATCGAAATAACTGCCATTGAACGAAACTTCTAATGTGACATTCGGATTCGCGAACCTTGCGCCCGCGATAAAAGCATTAGCCATTCGAATAGTTTGTGCAAGCGGTTTCGCACCAACGATCCCCACAATATTGGTTTTTGTAGAACCTCCGGCAACCATTCCAGCGAGATATGCAGTCTCGACAACTCGGTTTTCAAACACAAGAAGATTCGGATCAAGAGAAGAGCCATCTTGACTAAAAGCAAAAATTTTATTAGGGCAGTTAACCGCAGATCTGCGTATTGCTTCTTCATTACCAAATCCGTCACCAATTACGATCTCCGCGTCTTCTTTCTGACATATGTGTTGGAGAACTTGGTCAAACTCACCGTCATAACCAATTCTGTCAATAAACGAATACTCAATCTTTCCTGCGTCCGCAGCTGATCTGAGCGCAGCATCAATTATTCCACTAAATTGCTCTTCTCTGGGAGACGCGAAGACTCCAAAGACTTTGATCTTTCCGTTCTCACTTGCCGGTCGACTAAATCCTGAGCAACCGCTAAAGATACAAACGGCGAAAAATGCGAAATAAAAAAGTTTGACTGAGTTATTACTCTTCGTCACTGTGAGCTGCTGCGGCGGGATTTGCGGCGGTTTCGATCGTTATCGGTTGGTGGCTTATTTGTGAGTGGGCCGATGTCTTGAATAATTGACTCGATAGTTGGCAGTGGTCCAGTCTTGTGATTATCAATCGCCGAACGCATCGCAGCCAGATGCTTTGGTGATGTGCCGCAACACCCACCGACAATACGCACGCCCGCATTAATCGCCAGATCGGCATAGCGCGACATCAATTCAGGAGTGCCCGAATATTTGATTTCGATACCCTCGAACCGAGGAATACCACAATTACCTTTTGCAACGATCGGCACACCGACATTTGCAGCAGACGCCGCCATCTCGATCGCAGTAACCAAAATATCTGACGCGCCGACGCCGCAGTTTGCCCCCATCGCAATTGGTTGAACCGAGAGTTCAGCGAAAACAGCAGCGAGACCATCTGGCTTGAGACCCATCATTGTTCGGCCAGCAGTATCAAAACTACAAGTTGCAACATATGGCATGCCAACATTTATTGCTGCTTGCGCAGCGGCCTGAACTTCTTCAATTGCCGACATCGTTTCTATCCATGCAACATCAGCGCCACCGTCTTTAAGTCCACGAATCTGTTCTTCAAATGTGTCAATCGCTTCTTTGGGGGTCAGCGCGCCCAACGGATCGAAAAGTTCGCCAGTCGGACCAACCGAACCTGCAACAACCACTGGTCGCGAGCAAGCATCGGCAACTTGGCGTGCTAGTTCTGCCGCTCGTTTAGCAAGTTCATATGTTCGAGCCTGCGCGTTGTGTAATTTCAAACGATGGCGGTTGGCGCCGAATGTATTTGTCAAAATGATGTCAGCACCAGCATCAACAAATTGTTGATGCAAACCAGTTACGCGCTCTGGGTGCGAATCTAACCAGAACTCTGGCGGCTCACCTGAAGTTAAACCGAGCGCGAAATAGTTAGTGCCGGTGGCGCCGTCGGCAAGGATTGTTTTGCCTGTTGCTAAAAGTTCTGATAGAGATGTGCGCATATCCAATTATGGCAGTAACCGAGAGACTGAGTTGACTAACCCATCACCGTTCCGGATGTGTTTTGCACTTCACGTAGTCGTGAGAAAGCGCCGACATTAATGGCTCGTCCAGACCGTGGCCCGATATACGAAATCGGATCTGTGTCGTGATTGCGTCCGGCCTCTGCTGCCTCAATTAAAAGACGAATAAACGTTGCCGCCATTGGGGCATTCTTGAATTGATTGCCACTCGTACCGCATGCCATGAAATATCCGTCGATACTTGAGCGATCATAAATGGGCACCCAGTCATCAGTGGCGTCGTAAAGCGCACCAATACCTGACGGCGAAACGGGAACACCGAAATCAGGCATGCGTCGAGCCAAACGCAACATCATGGTCTCCCAAATCTCTACAGTTGTCTCTTCGCGCCAATCATCGGCGTCATCAATCCAATGCAAATCATCACATGCTGGCTCAGTGCCGCCAAGATTTATCGTGCCGCCCAGATGTGGTCGAAAGTAAATACCCGTGTCGAGATCGGCAACAACCGGAACATTATCTTCAAGTTTGAAACCATTTGGTGCCGGTGCAACGTAAACCTCTTGACGCAATGGACGATGACGAATATTCATTTCGTCAAGGACACCAGCGATCTTATTAATCTTGCTGGCGTGAGGCCCAGCGGCATTAACAACAATTGCTGCTTCAATGCGCTCGCCAGATGCGAGGGTTACGCCAGTTACTTGCGAACCACGTTTATCGATTGAAACTACTTCTTCTTTGAAACGAGTCTGCGCTCCGAGAACTTTTGCGGCGTTAATTAAATTATGTGCAGCCAACATTGGGTCATCCATAAAACCACTTAGCGGATCATAAAGACCTGATAATTCACCTACTGCGTCATCACCAAAAGCAGGATCATCGATTCTTTTTGGAGGCCAGTAACTATTGGCATCTAGCGCAGGAAACTTTTTGCGCAATTGATCAGCGCTGAGAACCTCATACGGAATTTTCAAGTCATCCCAAATCAGACGCACCGATTCACCGTCGTAGCCCGCCGTGCGATAAACCAAATATCCAGTACGTATAAATCTCGCCATGCCGTCTGGGTCTATCGCCCCAAGATAATCCGCCCAGTTTTCCCAAATTGACGCTGACTCCCAAGCCATCAAAACAGCGTCGTGCGTTGAATAGCTAAATCTAATGATCGCCGACGAAGCCGATGTTGAGCCAGCACCTGCAGCCGAACCTTTGTCTACTATCACTACAGATCGACCAGCCTTAGCGAGTTCTAGTGCAACTGCACCACCGATTACACCAGCGCCGATTACGACGACATCGGTCTTCATTTCGTTGCGAGAATTTCTCGCTGCCATGCCGCTGTGTCGGCAACACTGTTGAACGTAAACGAATGCAAGCCGACGATGTTCAGAGACTGTGAATCTTTTGCCAGACCGGCAACTAACTCTGTTGGATCGTAACCACCTGGGGAAAGCATCTTCATGATTGACGCTTTATTCTTGCTGAGATAACGCATTGACGCGCCAACACCAACTCGAACACCGAGGCTCATCAGCCGCGAACGATCTACGACTCCTGGCACGCCAAGTTGAATTGGTACTGAGAAGCCGTTATCACGTTCGGTTTTAATCCACTGCCTAATTTGAGCAACATCAAAACACATTTGTGTAGAAGCCAATCCTTGAACGCCAGCCTCTTCCAATAACTTCTGCTTGTCATATAGTGCTGTACTCAATGCTTCGCGACTGATGAAAGCGTGACCATCCGGGTAACTACCGAAACCAACTCGCGACACACCACTATTGCTGTCAAGAAAGTCGCGCAAAAGTTCAATGCCATCTGTATACGGTCCTGCAGGCTTTTCTGCGTCACCTGCAATCAAAAAGACTTCTTTTATGCCTTGCTCGCGAACCCATGTTGCGAGTTTTTGAACGTGTTCGCGCGACTCAACAAGCCTTGCCGCGAAATGTGGCACGACTTCATGACCAGAAGCAATAAGTCGGGCAGAGATTTCTTGCGTTGCAGAGATACCTTTGACGGGTGAACATGTAACCGAGACTGGTGCACCGGTAGGTAGATCTAAAATTGCTTGCTCGATACTCTTCATCGGTATGAGCTCGTAGCGCATACTGCTAACGAGGTTTTTTACAGCGGGGCTGACTTCGGCGGACGATTTTTTGAGGCGTGATAAAATTGACATTGTCGCAATGCTAGAGGCAAAAGGTCATTAATCGTTGACTTTGCTGAGTGACAAATTTGAACTTAGGCAAAAGTATCTGGCAATTCGCCCTTTCGCTTTGCAATGTATTCTTTAAGTTCTTCGTCGATCGCATCGTCAAGTGGCGGGGCGACATAACTAGCAAGCCGCTCTTTCCAAATCTTATTTGCCCGCTTCGCCGAGTCTTCGCCACCGTCTTCGAGCCACTGCTCGAAACTTGAGTTGTCTGAAGTCGTCGAGCGATAGAACGCAGATTCAAAATTCGCCAAAGTATGCGCGGTACCAAGAAAGTGATTGCCCGGGGGATTTTCACGAATCGCATCAAGCGCCTGACCGTTCGGTGAAACATCTAGACCTTTTGCAAAAGTTGCCATCATTCCAAGTTGATCGTCATCCAAAATAAATTTCTCGTAACCAATCGCCAAACCGCCCTCAAGCCAACCTGCCGCGTGTAGAACAAAATTCGTACCAGCCATCAAAGTCGGAATCAAAGTCGCTGCACTTTCGTATGCAGCCTGTGCGTCAGGCAACTTAGATGCCGTCAACGAACCGCCCGACCTAAACGGCACACCAAGACGACGTGCGAGTGATGCCATCGTATAAAGAACGATCGCTGGTTCTGGGGTACCAAAAGTTGGTGCACCAGTTTGCATTGACATTGATGATGCGAACGAGCCCATGATCACTGGCGCACCCGGACGAACAAGTTGTGTAAACGTCATTCCAGCGAGTGCCTCGGCAAGAGTTTGTGTAGCAACACCTGCAGAAGTAGATGGAGCCATTGCTCCTGCCAAAATAAATGGAGTAATAATTGTCGCCTGATTATTTAATGCGTACACCTCGGCTGATGCGAGCATTGAGGCGTCCCACACGAGAGGCGAAGATGCGTTGATCAAACTTGTCATCACTGTTCGATTTTGTAAGTCTCCGCCAAAACCGATGCGTGCTAATTCGACACTGTCTTGTGCCCGC
>JBAXAW010000025.1:0-18408 GCA_037142305.1 Actinomycetota bacterium | reverse complement strand
ATAAATTCGCCCTATGTTGGTCGGACACTTCGTGGCAAAGTTCGCCACACTATTTTTAAGGGCACACCAACAGTGATTGACGGGCAAGCACAGAAATGAGTCAAATTTCAAAGACGAAGATTAAACCCGCACTTCTCGTTTTGAATGACGGCTCAGTCTTTGAAGGTGAAGCAATTGGTGCGGGCTCATCGGATATCTCTGAACCCGTTATCTCGAAGGGCGAAGTTGTGTTTCATACTGGGTTATCTGGGTATCAAGAAATAATTACTGACCCGTCATATGCAGGACAGATAATTACTTTCACGACGCCACATATTGGCAACTACGGCACAACGAATCTTGATAACGAGGCCTCAAAAGTTTTCGCACGTGGTGTGATAGTTCGCGAACTTGCGCGTCGCCGTAGCAACTGGCGCAGCGATGACTCGTTAGATTCTTTTCTAAAGAAAAATAATCTTGCGGGTATTGCTGGTATTGATACAAGACGTTTGACACGATTATTGCGAGATTCTGGTTCAATGCCCGGCGCGTTCGGCACTGCTAGTCAAGAAGAATTACTCAAAGTTGCGAAAAGCGAAAAAGGCACCGCCGGAAAAAACTTAGTCGCTCAGGTCACGACGAATAAAAGTTACATTCACGGCAGTGGCAAATTCACAGTCGTGGCTTATGACTTTGGTATCAAGACAACAATGTTAAATTGTTTGGCAGAGTTCGCAACAGTGCACGTTGTGCCAGCAACCACGACCGCAGAACAGGTGATGGCGCTATCGCCAAACGGAATCTTTTTGTCCAATGGTCCTGGCGATCCTGAGATGGTACATGGCGCACCGGCGACTATTCGAGAGTTACTTGGCACTGGTGTTCCGCTGTTTGGTATCTGTCTGGGACATCAGCTATTGGCACTCGCACTAGGCGGCAAAACATACAAGTTGCCTTTCGGTCATCACGGAGCAAACCATCCAGTAAGAAACATCGCAACTAAATCGGTTGAGATCACGAGTCAGAACCATAATTTTTGTGTCGATGCAGATTCGCTGGCGACAAAAGCAGACGTCACTCACATCAATTTAAATGACCATACGAACGAGGGTTTGCGTGTTCGTGGTGCCAATGCATTCAGTGTGCAGTATCACCCAGAGGCTGGCCCTGGCCCGCACGATAGCCGTTATCTATTTTTGCAATTCGTCGAAATGATGGAAAGTAAATAATGCCACGTCGCGAAGATATCAAATCAATTCTTGTTCTTGGCTCGGGGCCAATTGTTATCGGTCAAGCATGTGAGTTTGATTATTCAGGCACGCAAGCGTGTCGTGTGTTGCGACAAGAGGGTTACAGAGTGATTCTCGCAAACTCGAACCCGGCAACAATCATGACTGATCCTGATTTTGCTGATCGCACTTATATTGAGCCGCTTACTCCAGAGTTTATTGAGCAAATCATTGAGAGAGAAAAACCCGATGCCGTGTTGCCAACTCTCGGTGGGCAGACTGCATTGAATCTTGCGATGACTTTGTTTGAACGCGGCAAAGTTGGGGTGCCAGGTACTCCCGAGTTAATCGGCGCAAATGCCCTGGCAATTAACACTGCAGAAGATCGAGGCAAATTCAAAGAGGCAATGATTGAGATTGGCCTGAGTGTGCCCCGCAGCGGAATTGCGCATACAGCTGAGCAAGCAGACGAGATTCTCAAAGAAATCAAATTACCGGTGATTATTCGCCCTGCGTATATTTTGGGTGGAAGAGGAACGGGTATTGCCAACACCCAAGAAGAATTTCATGCTGTTGTTGCAAATGGTTTAGCGGCTAGTCCGATTTCTGAAATATTGATCGAGACATCAATCGTCGGCTGGAAGGAATATGAGCTTGAAGTGATGCGCGACAAAAACGATAACTGTGTCGTAATCTGCTCAATCGAAAACATAGATGCGATGGGTGTACACACGGGTGACTCAATGACAGTCGCACCTGCAATGACTTTGTCGGATGTTGAATATCAAAAAATGCGTGACGCGGCTTTTGCTTGTATTCGCCGTGTTGGTGTTGAAACCGGTGGCTCAAATGTGCAATTTGCAGTGAACCCAATTAATGGCGATCAAGTCGTAATCGAGATGAACCCGAGAGTTTCAAGAAGTTCAGCACTTGCGTCAAAGGCAACTGGCTTTCCAATTGCGAAAATCGCCGCAAAACTTGCGGTCGGTTACACGCTTGATGAAATATCAAATGACATCACAAAAATGACGCCTGCGAGTTTTGAGCCGACTATTGATTATGTGGTCACCAAGATTCCTCGTTGGGCCTTTGAGAAGTTTCCGGGTACGTCTGGAGTTCTCGGTACTCAGATGCAGAGTGTCGGCGAAGCAATGGCAATTGGCAGAACTTTTACAGAGAGTTTGCAAAAAGCATTGCGATCGCTAGAGATTGGTCGACTTGGTCTTAATTGTGACCCCGGCGAAGAGATCTTTAACGACTCAAGCGATGCCCAGTTGCTTGACAAGATCGCGATACCGACCCCGGACAGAATCTTTGAAATCGGTGAATGTTTGCGCCGAAAAATCTCAATTGAAGAGATCGCAAAGGCTTGCAAATTTGATCCATGGTTTTTGGATCAAATGCAGTCGATCGTAGAAGAGCGTGAATATCTCGAGTCGCAAAGCCTCGAAGAATTGTCAGTTTCAGATTTGAAGCGCGTTAAGCGCCTTGGTTTTTCAGATGCCCAGCTCAGCTATTTGTTTAAACGAACTGAACACGATGTTCGAGCGACCCGACTAAAACGCGGTGTAAGACCAACTTATAAAGCAGTTGACACATGCAGTGCTGAGTTCGCTGCACAGACGCCGTATCACTATTCGACATACGAAGATGAATCAGAACTGCATTCAAGTACGAAGCAATCCGTAATTATTTTAGGAAGTGGTCCGAACAGAATCGGCCAAGGTATCGAATTTGATTATTGCTGTGTTCATGCAAGTTTTGCATTGCGTGACGCCGGTTTTCAGACGATCATGCTTAACTGCAATCCAGAGACAGTCTCAACTGATTACGACACTTCAGACAAACTTTATTTTGAGCCTCTCACTTATGAAGATGTGATGAATGTGATTGAAGCTGAACAACTGATATCTGGTTCTAATCCGCGAATCATCGTCGGATTAGGTGGCCAGACTCCACTCAAACTCGCAACTCAATTGCCAAAAGAATTGATTGCTGGCACAACAAGCGAGTCGATTGATATTGCCGAAGATCGTGAGAAATGGAGCACACTTTGCGAGTCGCTAAATATTTTGCAACCACCAGGCGGTACCGCTCGTGACGTAGAACAGGCCGTAGAAATCGCCAACAAAATTGGTTACCCGGTTCTAGTTCGTCCAAGTTATGTATTAGGTGGGCGAGCAATGCAGATTGTTCATGACGAAGCGCATCTGCGCAAAGCGATGCAAGAAATGAGTCAGGCGGGGTCGTTGGGTCGCGAAGGTGGCCTATCAGCACAGAGACCAGTGCTGATCGACAGATTTTTAGAAGATGCAACTGAAGTAGATGTTGATGCGATTCGCGATTCAACAGGTGAAGTTTTAATTGGCGGCGTGATGGAGCATGTTGAGCAGGCGGGTGTGCACTCGGGCGACTCGGCTTGCACGATTCCGCCGGTGAGTTTGTCGGATGCGACAATTTTAGAAATTGAGAATACGGTCAAGAAAATTTCTGAAGCGTTGAAGGTTGTCGGCTTGATCAATGTTCAGTTTGCAATTGCTGATAAAACTGTCTATGTAATTGAAGCTAATCCGCGTGCAAGTCGTACTGTGCCTTTTGTAGCGAAAGCAACGGGTGTGCCTCTAGCCAAAGTTGCGAGTCGCGTCATGCTTGGCGCAACACTCGAGCAACTTCGCAGTGAAGGTTTGTTGAAAAAGCCGGTGTCTGGTTCGCATGTTTCTGTCAAAGAAGCAGTGTTGCCGTTTAATCGCTTTGCAGATGTTGATACTGCGCTTGGGCCAGAAATGCGTTCAACCGGTGAAGTAATGGGAATCGACGATTCTTTTGCGCGCGCATTCGCCAAGTCACAATTCGCCGCTGGCACAACATTGCCCGAGTCTGGGCTTGTGTTCGTGTCGCTAAACGACCGTGACAAACTTGGCGGTGTTGACGTCGTCAAAGGTTTGACATCTCTCGGGCTCAAGATAGTTGCCACCGTCGGCACGGCTGATTTCTTAAAGAGTCACGGTTGCGAAGTTTCGCGCGTCGTCGGCAAATTCTCAGAAAGAAAGTCGGGCAGTAACACTGGCGACGATGCAGTAAAACTAATTGAATCTGGCGAAATCGCCTTAGTAATTAACACACCGCGTGGATATGGCACACGAAATGATGGTGAGGCAATTCGTAAGGCTGCTAACACGTGTCGAGTTTCTGTTGTCACGACATTGAGTGCTGCCACTGCCGCAGTTCAAGGAATGATCGAACAACGTAATCGACCGTTCACCGTGATGTCGTTACAAGAGTTTCACGCTAGATGAATGTCGGATCAATAGACAATTGTTCAGTCAAAGTAGGTGAAGTCAAACTTGCTCATCCGATTCTTACAGCATCAGGAACCGCAGGTTACGGCGCTGAATTAGACGCGTATTTTTCGCTCAGCGAAATTGGTGGTGTTGTTGCTAAATCAGTTGCGCCATTTGCGTGGGCAGGTAATCCTGCGCCGAGATTAGCTCCAACTAAAAATGGAATGCTTAATGCTGTCGGCCTACAAGGGGATGGCATCGAACACTTTATTGATAAAGATCTTGTCGCTTTAGAAAAGTCTGGCGCAACAGTCATCGTCAGCATTTGGGGACACAGCGTTGATGATTATCTCCTTGCCGCAAAGTTGCTCGGCGATATCAAAAATAGAATCGCAGCAATTGAAGTGAATCTTTCTTGTCCGAACTTAGGCGGAGATCACGTCGTGTTTGCTCACGATGCCCGACTCAGTGCACAAATCATCGAAGGTTGTGTGAGTTCGGGTCTGCCTGTTTGGGCAAAGTTGAGCCCGAATACGCATGAATTAGTTAACATCGCCCGCGCAGTTCATCAGGCAGGCGCTCAAGCGGTGACGCTCGTGAATACAGCGATGGGGATGGCAATCGATACAGAAACCGGGTTGCCAAGTCTCGGCAATATTCGCGGAGGCTTATCTGGGTCGGCGTTACATCCGATTGCGGTGCGTTGCGTTTTTGATGTACGACAGGCGCTTCCAGAAATCGGCATCATCGGAGTCGGTGGTGTCGTATCTGGCCGCGATGCAGCCGAGTTGATGTTGGCTGGTGCCAATGCAGTTCAGGTTGGCACCGCAAGTTTTGCTAACCCTCGAGCGGCACTATTAATTCAAAACGAGCTCGTCGATTGGGCGGTCTCGCATCAGATTACTGATTGGTCTCAAGTCACTTCAGCCGCTCATCGAAATGGACTAGCAAAGTAATTGAACGGTTAAATTTCGCAAGTAGAATAAATCAATGGCAACCTCATATTTGTCTGAGAGCGTTGAACTAGATCGCAAGTCGGTGATCGCTAACGCATATTCGTTGCGTTGTGAGATGTCTCAAATTCTTCTCAAGATTTCTGATGGCAGTCTGAAGTTGAGTGATGTGCTAATAAAAAATGCCGACCACGCCGCGACAAAACGGTTATATCTAGTTAAGGCACTCGAATCGTTTGAGCACATTGGCAAAGTTAAAGCGCGGCGGCTGATGGCTGATCTTGAAATTACCGAAAAGCGCAGAATTGAAAGCCTCACCCCTAACGAGCGTCAAGCACTGCTCGAAAAATTTGAGTCAGTTATCTGATGGCGTTCGACTCGCAAAGACTTGTAATAGTCGTGTCGGGCCCTGGTGGCGTTGGCAAGAGCACAATTGTCGATGCGCTCGTCAAGCGAGATGCAAATTTATGGTTGAGCCGTTCATGGACAACGCGTGAACAACGAAGCGGTGAAGCACCTGATGCGTACAAGTTTGTAACTCGCGAGCAGTTTGAAAAACATATTGCTGATGGTGGATTTCTAGAGTGGACTGATTTTTTAGGAAATCTCTATGGCACGCCAACGCCAAGTGCTCCAGAAGGCAAAGACACCGTGCTAGAAATTGAGGTTGACGGTGCGCAGCAAGTCAAGAGGTTAAACAATAAAGCGTTATTGCTATTTGTCTTGCCCCCGTCTCGACAAGAGCAGAAATCTCGATTGCATGGTCGTGGGGATCCTGACCAGAAAGTTGAAAAACGATTGCGCAAAGCAGAAGATGAAGAACCAATTGGCAAGGCGATCGCAGACTATGTGTTGATCAACGATGATCTAGAGGCAACAGTTGATGAGATGAGTCGGATTATAGATATTGAGCGAAAACAGCGCCAAACATAACGTTATTTATGGCTATACTTATGAGCCGCTAGGCGCACCCGACGCCTGATCCAGGAGGAAATAAGTGACTACAGATGACACGATGATGAACCCGCCAATTGAGTCGTTGATGGGACACACTGGTTCAAAATTTTCACTTGTGACACTTGCAGCGCGTCGCGCTCGTGAGATTAATTCTTATTTCAATCAACTTGGTGACGGACTTGGCAACATGGTTCCGCCTCAGGTTAGTTCAACCGCTCGAAAGCCTTTGTCAATTAGTTTTGAAGAGATTTCCGCAGGCAAAATTCAACTTGTTCAACGAACGATTGAAGACATCGTTGCAGAAAACGAAGCCGCTGTCGCAGCACAAGAAGCAGAATTGGCCGCTGAGCTTGAAGCCGCAACTGAGCCTGACTCTAAATAGGCTCGAATAGCTATTGTTTAGGCGCGATATTTAGTAGCGTCTTGGTGAAAACAGAGATGGAGATCATATGAAAAAGTATTCGTTTACATCTGAGAGCGTGACCGAGGGTCACCCAGACAAGATGGCAGACCAAATTTCAGATGCGGTACTTGACGCAATTCTGGGCGCAGACCCTGCAGGCCGTGTTGCTTGCGAAACTTTGTTGACGACCGGCTTGTGCGTTATCGCTGGTGAGATCACAACGAGTGCATACGTTGATATTCCGAAACTTGCTCGCCAAGTTATTAATGGCATTGGATACGACAATGCGCTTTATGGTTTTGACGGTAATACATGTGGCGTGATTGTCAGCATTGACGAGCAGAGTCCAAACATTTCTCAAGGTGTAAACATCAGCGAAGAGATTCGCGGTGGCAAGAGCGGCGAAGATGTTTTGAATAGTCAAGGTGCAGGTGACCAAGGAATGATGTTTGGTTATGCATGCACAGAAACAGATGACTTAATGCCATTGCCAATTTGGCTTGCACATCGAATGGCAGAGAAGTTGACAGATGTTCGCAAGTCTGGTGCGATTCCTTATTTGCGTCCTGATGGGAAGACTCAAGTTACTTTTGATTACGAAGACGGCAAGCCAGTTCGCTTGCGAACAGTGTTGATCTCAACTCAACATGCTGACGGAATCAATCGTGACACTGTTATTCGCCCGGATTTGATCGAGCAAGTAATTCGTCCGGTTATCCCAGCGCAATTTGCAAAAGATGACTACGCCGTTTATGTCAACCCAACTGGCGAGTTCGTCAAAGGTGGACCACACGCAGATACAGGTTTGACTGGTCGCAAAATTATCGTCGACACTTATGGCGGCATGGGTCGTCACGGCGGCGGTGCATTCAGCGGAAAAGATCCATCAAAAGTTGACCGATCTGCGGCTTATGCGGCACGTTGGGTTGCCAAGCATGTTGTTGCATCTGGGGCAGCACAGCGTTGCGAACTTCAAGTTGCTTACGCAATCGGTATGGCCCATCCAGTGAGCATCTTCGTAGAAACATTCGGCACAAATAAAGTTGATGAGGCTTTGATTGAGGCAGCAGTTCGCGAGGTGTTTGACCTTCGTCCTGCGGCGATTGTTCGTGACCTTGATTTGAAGCGTCCGATTTATCAAAAGACTGCGGCTTACGGTCACTTCGGTCGAAGTCATCCTGATTTCACTTGGGAGTCATTGTCACGCCTTAAAGAATTCAAGGCAGCAGTCAAACTCTGATTCAAGACGCGACACCCTCAATTCGGGTTGCGCGGGTCGTTCCCGATGTTACGGGCGTCGATAAAACATTTGATTATCTGATCCCAGAGTCACTGGCGAAAACTCTCTTAGTGGGCATGCGCGTGCGTGTGCCTTTGCATGGGCGAAATGTTGCTGGATGGGTTATTGAGATTGGTGAACCCAGCGCAGGTTTAGCCGTAAACAAAATTCGCTCAGTAATAAAAGTTTTAGGTCTTGGCACGACCACTGAGATAATTGAACTCGCACATTGGGCAACTCTTCGGTGGAGTGGCAGGATACGAAGTTTTGTTTCGGCATCTGCGCCGAGCACTTTGATCGCCAAGGTGCCATCACCGAGATATCTTTCGCGCGGTGTCAATTATTCATCACTCGTCGCCGATGAGGTAATAAATCAAAGTGGTGGGTTGGTCTTAACATCGCCTATGGCTAACCCGACTTCAATTGTAAGTGCGCTTGCAAATAACGGCCCGGTCATTGTTGTAATCCCGACGCAACATCGCGCAAAACTTTTGGCAGCGTCACTTAAAGTCAATGGCTTTTCTGTTGCTTCGTGGCCGCAAGACTGGGCGAGTGCGATGGGAGGCGTCGACATAGTGGTCGGCACTCGCAGCGTCGTGTGGGCGCCAGTAGTAAAGTTTTCGACGATCGTTGTGATTGACGAACACGATGATTTGTTGCAAGAAGAGCGCAGCCCGACTTGGCACGCGCGCGATGTCGCGATCGAGCGATGTAATCGTGTTAGAGCCAACTGCTGCCTTATAACTCCGTTTCCGTCGCAAGCGGCAAGAAAGTGGGCGGGTAATCGCCTGTTTGAGATTCGGGCTGCCGATTCTCAAAGATCTTGGCCAAAGATTGAAATTTTGGATCGCAATAAAGACGAAGGGTGGAGTACCTCGCTGATCTCGTCTGAACTTATTAGCGAACTTCGTGATTCAAGTCGTCGTGTTGTGTGTGTTCATAACACCAAGGGTCGAGCACGACTTATTGCGTGTGCAAAATGTCGAACAATTCTTCGATGTGAGAAATGTGATGCCGCTGTTAATCAACGTGATGAAGAAACCCTTGAGTGCCCGCGGTGCAACACAACACGGCCCGTTGTGTGTCAAGCCTGCGGATCAAGTAGTTGCGCGTTGCTAAAACCCGGCGTGAGCCGGTTGCGCGAAGAGTTGCAGGCGGCAGCAAATCGCACAGTTGCTGAGGTGACTTCAGCAACTACAGAAGTTAATCAACGGGTGAATGTGTTTGTCGGTACTGAAGCGGTCCTTCATCGTGTGCAGACAGCTGACACGGTCGTATTTCTTGACGTTGACGCCGAGCTACTCGCGCCGCGTTATCGCACCAGCGAACTTGTAGGCACGCTAATTGTGCACGCAGCACGACTTGTTGGTTCATCAAAAAAGACCCCACGAATATTGTTGCAAACACACACTCCCGAAAACCCATTACTGGTTGGTCTATCGACAGGCAATTTAGATGCCTATAACGAAAGCGAAAAAGCACGACGAGAATTATTGAAGTTTCCGCCGTTTGGTTCTCTGGCAGAGGTGAGCGGGGTCGGAACAAAGACATTTTTGGAGTCAATGAGTGGGTCGACTCTCGTGCAGACAATGATCAAAGATTCAACGCACGGTTTGATCCGCGCTGAAAACTGGCAGATGTTGAGTGATGCATTGTCGAATGCGAAACGAACCGCAAAATCTCGAATATCAATTCACGTTGACCCTCCGCGGATATAGCCTGATCCCCGTGAATTATAAAATTAGAACTTTCGGTGACCCCGTATTGAAAACATGCGCGGCCGAGATCACAAATATTGACGGCAAACTAGTCAAACTCGCCGATGAAATGTTGACTGTGATGTACGAAGCGCCTGGTCTCGGTTTGGCCGCACCTCAGATAGGTGTACAGAAGCAACTTTTTGTTTACGATGTCGACGACAAACCAGAGGTAATTCTTAACCCAACAATCGTTGAGTCAAGTGGTGAGTGGGTTTATGACGAAGGTTGTCTGTCGATACCGGGTTTGTCGGTTGAAATGTTGCGCCCAAAACTTGTACTCGTTAGAGGCTTGAACCTTGACGGCAATACAGTTGAAATTGAAGCCGATGAGTTACTTGCTCGATTGTTTCAACATGAGATTGACCATCTACAAGGCGTGCTGATGTTTGAGCGAATGACAACTGACCAACGTAAGTTGGCGCTAGCCGAGTACCGCCGGCGTGAAGAGAACCCTGGTCAAACCGAAACGACTCACCTAAAACTTTCGTGACATCACTCGCTGATTTGCCAACTGGTGGCGCGTCACGAGTTATCTATTTCGGCACACCAGATATCGCAGTTGCTCCGCTTCGGGCGCTCGTAGATGCAGGTTGCAATGTTGAACTTGTAGTTACTCGACCCGACGTGCGCCGAGGGCGTGGAAGCGAAACAAGTGCATGCCCGGTCAAGGTCGCCGCTCAAGAGATGGGGCTGAAAGTTACTCACTCGTTGAGTGATGCAGTCGCGTTGGCTAGCTCATCAAATGACTTACTTGGTGTAGTCGTGGCTTATGGTGAATTAATTTCGATGGGTGTGCTGAGTGTTGTGCCAATGATCAATGTGCATTTTTCGCTGCTACCTCGCTGGCGCGGAGCAGCACCAGTCGAGCGCGCGATTCTCGCTGGCGATGAAACAACAGGCGTGTGCATTATGCGAGTCGTTGAGACTCTTGACCAGGGCGAAGTTTTTAGTCGTATTGAGATGCCGATTTTGTCTACCGACACGCTCACCTCGTTGCGCCAGAAATTGCTAGATGCTTCGCTGCCGCTATTGGTTAGTGCGGTTAAAAATGGTTTTGGTCAAGGTGTCGCCCAAAGTGGTGAGGCGGTTTACGCCAAGAAAATTCTTAGCAGCGAGCTACAAATAAATTGGAGCAACTCTGCGACTCAGATAGATCGTCTGATTCGGGTTGGTGGGGCTTACACACATATTGGCGGCAAGAGACTCAAAATTGTGAAGGCACGCCTTGTCGCAGAATCAATGACGACCACAAGTTACGGTGCGGTCAAGATAATTTCTCGACACGAGTGCGAAGTACAGACTGGTTCTGGCGTGATTTCGCTGATTGAAGTGCAACCCGAGGGCAAGGCAGTAATGAAAGTTGACGGCTGGCTCAATGGGGCAAGAATCGAAACCGGAGCTGTGCTGGGTTAGCTGTTTTCAGCTAGCTAGTTTCGCTAGTTAGCTTCACTAGGTAATTTCGCTAGTCAATTTAACCCAGACAATCCGAATATTCGCCAGCGCATCCTTAAACGTTGCATAGTCGTCGCCAAGTCGATCGCCGAGGGTGTCGACAATCGCAGCCAGGGCGTCAATGGCCAATCGTGCATCATCAAGTCTTGGCGGGTTGGCGCCTAAGTGAATTGCCGCAAGTTCGTAAAGTCCAACTACATGGTTTGCCACAACTACATTGGCCGGGGTCTCGGCTAGGCGAGCACGTGCGTCGGCCAAAGCCTGTGCTTGTTCTGGGGTGGGGTTCTGATCCATATGCGCTACCATTATGGCAGCGATAACGGCAGTGCAAATTGCCTTTGTCAAACAGCAAAAGTGGAAACTAGTTTCCCACCTAGCCACCAAGATTTGCGATGTTCGAAATTTGAACTCGCCGATGAGTGCGTCTGGGTCGAGCTGATGCGAGTGGCATTGCCACCGCGTATCTCGACTCTCGTGCGTCGGCAAACTCAAATTTGAATTTCGAGTTTTATCCAATACGAAGAGGAGGCACAGCCGCTTGTCAAGCAGTGAACAGTCATAGCACCGCCAACAAATGAGCCACGCTACAACGACCGAATTCGAGCCAAACAGGTTCGTCTCGTCGATGCAGATGGATCACAAGTCGGAGTCGTCAGTATCGAAGATGCACTTGAGCGATCTCGCAAGGTTGATTTAGACCTTGTTGAAGTTGCTCCGTTAGCCGAACCACCTGTATGTCGAATTATGGACTACGGAAAGTTCCGTTACGAAGAAGCGCAAAGACTGAAAGAGTCCCGCAAAAAAACGGTGCAGATAACGATGAAGGAAGTCAAGTTCAAGCCGAAGATTGCCAAAGGAGACTTTGACACCAAGGTGCGCCATATGCTCGGGTTTCTCGACGAAGGCCACAAGGTGAAAGTCACTCTGCAATTTAGAGGTCGCGAAATGGCTCACCCCGAGTTAGGTACGAAGATTTTGGATGCAGTGATCGAGCAACTCGGTCAAATCGCCAAAGTTGACACATCGGCTCGCCTTGAAGGTCGAAACATGACGATGGTTCTTTCGCCAGACAAAAAAGCAGTAAAGCGCCCAGTTTCTGTTAAGCCGGCAGACGCGAAGCCGCAAAGTTCAATCCCACCAACTATTTCAAATACAAATCCCAATACGACAACTGAAACGGAGAATCAAAATGCCGAAGATGAAAACATCCAAGACAGCAAAGAAGCGATTTAAGAAGACTGGTACGGGCAAACTTCGTCGTCAGCAGTCAATGCGTCAGCACTTGTTCGAGCACAAATCAAGTGAGCGAACACGACGTCTTGATGGCACGGTTGACGTTCACACCGGTGACGTTAAGCGCATCAAGCGACTTCTTGCAGAGCGATAAATCGCACTAGTTATATAAATATTTCATTGACCAGCTAACCGAATTTTGATTGAAAGGATTTCAAAATGGCACGAGTAAAACGCGCAGTTCACGCCCGCAAAAAGCACAAGGCGATTCTCGAAAAAGCAAAAGGATATTACGGCGACCGTAGTCGTACGTTTCGCTCTGCGAACGAGCAAGTACTTCACTCAGGACAGTATGCATTTCGTGACCGTCGTGCAAAGAAGGGCGAGTTTCGTAGTTTGTGGATTCAGCGAATCAATGCTGGATGTCGACTTCACGACATGAGTTACAGTCGTTTTATTGCTGGTTTGTCAAAGGCAGGCATTGTTGTCGATCGAAAGATCCTCGCAGACCTTGCGGTGCACGACGAAAAAGCATTTGCACAATTAGTTGAAACTGCTAAGGGCGCACTCGTCTGAGTCTCACGCAATTAGCGTTCACGAGCAATCGTGTTCAGCGGCTACGAAGATTATGTAACGACAAGTCTGAACGAGCGCAAGAGAATGCGTTTGTTATTGAAGGCGCGACATTAATTGACGAAGCGATTAGTGCTGGCTGGCAGATCGAGTCACAATTTGTTGCACCTGGTGCGAGCCCATGTTCGGGTGCCGGAAGCGCAGTTAACGACTTGGCGCCTGGCGTTATCGAACGCGTCGCGTCAACAAACTCTCCGCAACCGGTTATGGCGATTGCATTAAAGCGCGAAGTTGACATTGCCGATCTTGGTTCTGCAAAAAAATCAGAATGGATTGTTGTTGTCGACAAAATTTCAGACCCGGGCAACCTCGGCACTATTTTGCGTTCGGCAGAGGCAGCTGGGGCGTCGGCTGTTGTTTTGACTAGTGGCACGGTTGATGCGTTTAGTCCGAAAGTCGTTCGTGCGTCGGCTGGCGCACTATTTAATGTGCCGATTTATGAAGGTGCAACGATTGAGCAAGTAGCAGATCTTGGTTTTGCGCTTTGGGGATCATCAAGCCATGAAATGCAAAACTCGAGCAGTTTTACAGCCACTGATCTCTCCGGCAAGGTAGCAATTGTGCTTGGCAACGAAGCCCACGGATTATCAGCGAGCACGAAAGTTGATGGTTGGTTGACGATTCCACATGCTGGTCGCGGTGAGAGTCTTAACGTCGCGATGGCGGCAACTCTTTTGTGTTTTGAAGTTAAACGTCAACACGCGATTTAGCTGAATAATTAAACGCGACCAGCTGTATCTCTGAGACTAAAGTTAAAAAGCGATGTCTGATCAATCGGTAATTACTGCGATGACACAAGCTGTCGAGTCGGCGCAAAATAGTGCTTTGGTTGCGATTGCAGCGGCTAAAGACTTGTCTGCCGTTAAGACTTTGACCGCAGATTTGAATAAAAAAGATAGCCCGCTAAACGCGCTTAAGAGTGACCTTGGCAAACTGACATCTGTTGACGACAAACGCACGATGGGGCAGTTGTTAAATACTGCGTCGCAGTCAGTTAACGCTGCGCTGTTGGCCAGATCAACCGAACTTGAATCATTAGAGATCTCTGCACGTGTTGCACGCGAAGCAATGGATCTCAGTGAGTTCGCTACTCGTCGAAAACGCGGCCACACTCACATAGTTACGCAAGCGACACAGCGTCTTGAAGATGTTTTCATTGGTCTTGGTTTTCAAATCGCAGAAGGTCCTGAAGTTGAAACTGATTTTTATAACTTTGAAGCCTTGAACATGCCGAAGTCGCACCCGGCTCGCTCAGAGTTCGACACGATGTTTCTCGAATACGGAGAGCCCAGTTCAATTTTGCTGCGCACGCACACGTCGCCTGTGCAAATTCGCGTCATGCAGACCTGGCAGCCGCCGATCTATGCGATCATGCCAGGCCGAGTGTTTCGACGTGACACACCCGACGCAACCCACATGCCGGTGTTTCATCAGATTGAAGGTCTGGTTATTGATCGTGGAATCACGTTCGCGCATTTAGCCGGAACAATCGAAGCTTTTACGAAAGCGTTTTTCGGCAACGAATTCACGAGCCGATTGCGTCCGTCGTTTTTTCCGTTTACTGAACCAAGTGCCGAGTTCGATATTCGTCGAGCCGACGGTGAATGGATCGAACTTGGTGGTTGCGGAATGGTTCATCCAAATGTTTTGATTAGCGGCGGTATTGATCCAGAAGAGTTCAGTGGTTTTGCTTTCGGATTCGGAATTGATCGCATGGCCAAAGAGCGTCACAATGTCGAAGACATTCGCGAAATGTATACCAATGACCTGCGTTTCTTGAGGCAGTTCTAATGAAGATTTTAAATTCGTGGCTTAATGAGTTTGGTAATTTTGGTACTGACGCCGAAAAACTTGCCGCAGCGATGACAAGTTTGGGTTTGGCTGTTGAGTCAGTTACAAGTGTGGGTGCGCCGGTTAAGGGTGTTGTCGTGGCGCAAGTTTTGCGCACCGAGCGTCACCCCGATGCAGCGAAAGTGCACCGTGTTTACGTTGATGCTGGTGATGGAGTTGAACTGCATGTTTGGTGTGGCGCGTTCAATATGAAACCCGGCGATTTAATTCCGTTGGCAACACTCGGTACAACGATGCCAGACGGACGTGTCATTACGCCTCGTGGAATCCTCGGTATTGAAAGCCACGGCATGCTCTGCTCAGGCATTGAAATCGGTTTGAGTTCTGATGCTGACGGTATTTTGATTTTGCCGAGCACATTGAAACTTGGTGAAGGTGTTTTCGAGGCGCTCGGTGTAACTGCCGACACAGTTTTTGATTTAGATGTAACTCGAAATCGCCCAGACTGCAACGGCTATCTCGGCGTTGCGCGAGATCTCGGCGCAAAACTCGGGGTCAAAGTTTCAGCACCAGCTTTAGATAAAGTCAAAAAGGGTTCTGCTCGCTCATTGAGAGTTGTAATCAGTGACAAAGAAAAATGCTCGCGTTACAACGCAACGGTGATGTCGGGAGTCGTTGTAACCAATTCGCCTGCGTGGATAGCTCGCAGACTGACAAATAGCGGAATGCGCCCAATTAATAATGTCGTTGACGCTTCAAACTTGGTGATGTTAGAGCTCAACCAACCGACTCACGCTTTTGATGCAGACAAAATCGCCAATGCGTTCAAAATTCGCTGTGCGCGCGATAAAGAAACCCTCGTCACACTCGACGGTCAGACACGAGAACTTGCAATCACTGATTTGTTGATTTGTGACGGCAAAGATATGCCGATTGGATTAGCCGGTGTCATGGGTGGCGCGAGTACCGAAATCAGCGCGACAACTCGTGTGGTTGCTCTTGAAACTGCATTCTTTGAACCGTCTGGTATTGCAAGCACAGCTACACGTCTCGGTCTGCGATCAGAGGCGTCGTTGCGCTTTGAGCGGGGCGTTGACCCATATGGGATTGAAGCAGCAGTAGGCAGATTTGCGGCTCTGCTGCGAGAGTCGTGTCCAAAACTAGTTGTGCATGCCAAAGGCACTGATGTAAAAGAGAAGTCGCTCCCAGCGAAGCAAAGAGTTGTTGCGTTGCGTGTTTCGCAAGTCAATCGCATTCTTGGTACGAAACTTTCCGCGAAAGCGATTAACTCGTTGCTCGCGAAAATTGGTTTCGTTACTAAGTCGACGAGCACCAGTAAAATCATTGCACTTAAAATTGCTATTCCTTCTTGGCGACCAGACTGCGAATCTGAAATTGATTTAGTCGAAGAAGTCGCACGACATTTTGGCTACGAGAACATCGGCAAAATTGTGCCGCAGTCAACAATGCACGGAAGACTTTCGCCGATGCAACAACGTCGTCGCGAAATGCGCGAAGTTGTTGTTGGTCTCGGTGTTAGCGAAGCGATGCCCAACCCGTTCTTGGCTCCGGGCGATTTGTCAAAAACCGGATTAAGTGAAGATCTTGCAATTCGCCTTGCAAACCCACTTGTGTTTGAAGAAAGTGTTCTGCGAACTTCATTGCGACCAGGGTTGCTCAAAGCAATTAGCTACAACCTCTCGCATCGCAATTCAGATATCGCGCTATTTGAAATCGGTCATGTATATCCAGCGCCCCCGGTGGTGGTTGCTGGTGAGTTGCCAGACGAATTTGAGTCACTTTGCATTGTTGCTGCAGGCGCAACCAGCGAGGCTGCAATGAATTGGTGGAGTCAGTTATCAGTGACGATGGGGTTTGGCGCACAACTAGACCAAAAGAGTGTCGAGTCTGGTTATCACCCGACACGAAGCGCATCACTTCGTCGTGGCAAACAACTTCTTGGCAGCGTTGGTGAGATGGATCCAATTGTGCTTGCGAAACATGGGATTAATGTTTCTGTCGCATGTTTAGAACTCAATCTGAGTGTTTTATTGACTGAGATACCAAAAGTTTCGACCGCGAAATCTGTTAGTCGCTTTCCGCGTAGTGATTTCGACCTTGCATTTTCTTTAAAAGATAGCGAACCCGCGAGTTCGTTGCTCAAGGTTTTGCGCCAAGCAGCAGGACCAGAGTTAGTTGATCTTGCTTTATTCGATGTTTACCGAGCACCTGAATCAGCGCAAGACGCGTCGCCTTCAGCTGCGCGAAGTCTGACTTTCAGATTTCAGTTACAGGCGCGCGATCGCACGCTCACTGATGCTGAAGTTTCTACCGCTCGTCAACGGTGTATTGACGCAGCGACAAAGCTCGGTGCACAATTTCGCACGGTTTGAAATAGGTTTAGTTGCCTAGTTAATGATTCACACGAAGGCGCTGATCATCGGGAAAGATTCGCGGCCGCGCTGCTTTTGGTGCGGTGACGACGAGCAATATGTCTTATATCACGATCTGCAGTGGGCGAGACCAGTCTTCGACGACATAGCTCTTTACGAAAAGATTTGCCTTGAAGGTTTTCAAGCAGGTTTAAGTTGGCTAACAATACTTCGAAAGCGCGAATCATTTCGTAAAGCGTTTCGAGGGTTTGATCCAAAGATCGTTGTGAAATTCAACCAACGTGATGTGAATCGGTTAATTAAAGACGAGTCAATAGTTCGTCACCGGGGCAAGATCGAAGCAGCGATTAATAATGCTCAAGCAACGCTCGAAGTTCAAAAAGAATTCGGATCTTTTGCAACATTTATTTGGGCATTTCGTCCGAAATCAACGACCAGGTCGATTAGCAAAGCACCTAAACGAATCTCAGATATAAAAGCCTCGACTGTTGAATCTGAGGCACTATCAAAAGCACTCCGCCAACGCGGTTTTAAGTTTGTAGGCCCAACGACGATGTATGCGGCAATGCAGTCGCTTGGGCTTGTAAATGACCACTTTGAGGGTTGCTTTGTGCGTGAGGCTTGCGCTCAACAGCAGTTGATCGCAGCGAAAAAAATGGCCTCAAATGCCGCCCTTAGTCATGCATAGTAATGCAATCATGTGTATAATAATACAACTATGATTAAAGTCGGCATCTTAGGCGGTTCGGGTTTTGTTGGCGCTGAGTTGTTGCGAATCTGTGCATCGCATACAGAGTTCAACGTTGTATATGCGACGGGCGATTCTCAAGCTGGTTCGCTGGCGTCGTCTCTTTACCCAAACTTGACTGGTGCCTACCCGAACTTGATCTTCGATGAGTATTCACTAGAGGCAACTCTCAAATGCGATGTTGTATTTCTTGCGTTGCCTCACGAAGCGAGTTTAGAAATTGTTCCTGAACTGCTCGGCAAAGTTCGCTTAGTGGTTGATTGCAGCGCGGCTTTTCGTCTGAAAGACGCGTCGCTATATCCGCAGTGGTATGGGTT
>JBAXAW010000024.1:0-18701 GCA_037142305.1 Actinomycetota bacterium | reverse complement strand
ACAATGACATTGTTTGTCTTCGCCAAAATTTGACTATATATAACGAAAGGTTCTTCCCACAAAATATGGCTATCGAATGTCCAGACATGCGAGAAACCTTGGGCATCGGCTTGTACTGCTAGATCAATCACCTGACTTGCAGGTGGCGTTGTCTGCAGAACAATGCCGATATCCATTTTGGCTACCGACTGTGTGGAAAGCCGAGATCAACTTGCGATGTTCGCGGGTCCGGCCATCGTGAAGTCACGACTTTTCCGCGTGTATAGAAGTTGATGCCTTCTGGGCCATACATGTGTTGGTCGCCAAACAAACTTGCCTTCCAACCGCCAAACGAATAATACGAAACTGGCACCGGAATCGGCACATTGATGCCGACCATTCCGACATTAACTTCATATTGAAACTGTCTTGCGACTCCACCATCACGAGTGAAAATCGCAGTGCCGTTACCAAACTGGTTGTCGTTAATTGTTTGTAGACCTTCGTCGTAACTCTTGACGCGCATGACAGTAAGCACCGGACCGAAAATTTCTTCGTCATAACACTTCATGCCTGGTTTGACATGGTCGATCAAGCTTGGGTTCAAGAAGAAACCCTCATCTTTGGCTTTATCAGTACCGTCAATGACTACCGTCGCGCCTTCTTTCGCTGCACCAGTTACATAACCGGCCACCTTGTCTCGATGTTCACGACTAATCAAGGGACCCATCTCGCTGGCTGGGTCTGTGCCTGCGCCAACTTTGATATTTGGCACGCGAGATTTAATTTTTTCAACGAGTGCGTCGGCAACTGTGTCAACTGAGAGCACAACCGAAACCGCCATGCATCGCTCGCCGGCTGAACCGTAGGCAGCACTAATTGCGGCGTCAGCAGCCATGTCAAGATCGGCATCTGGCAAAACCAACATGTGATTTTTTGCACCGCCAAGTGCTTGCACACGCTTGCCATTTTTTGTTCCGGTTTCGTAAACATATTTTGCAATCGGCGTTGAACCCACGAAACTCACCGCGGCAATATCTGGATGATCCAACAAACGATCAACGGCAACTTTGTCACCGTGCACAACGTTGTAAACGCCATCAGGCAAACCTGCTTGGCGCAATAAATCAGCGATAAACATTGACGCTGATGGATCTTTTTCGCTTGGCTTCAAAATAAATGTGTTGCCGCACATAATCGCATTGGCAAACATCCACATTGGCACCATCGCCGGAAAATTAAATGGCGTGATACCAGCGACTACACCGAGCGGCTGACGAATTGAATAAACATCGACACCCGTTGAAGCCTGCTCTGAATACCCGCCCTTAAGCATTGCCGGTACACCACATGCGAATTCAATGTTTTCGAGACCTCGAGCGACTTCTCCAAGTGCATCACTTGGCACTTTGCCGTGCTCTTGTGTTAACAACGACGCGATTTCTTTTCGGTTTGCATCAACGAGTTCGCGCATTCGAAACATAATTTCTGCACGACGAGACAAGTTAGTTGCACGCCAAGCAGGAAACGCAGCCTTGGCTGAGGCGATCGCCGCATCAACATCAGCGATATTGGCCAAATCAACTTCTGATTCTTGTTTACCTGTTGCGGGATTAAATACTTTTCCGCTCTTGCCAGATGTTCCAGCGACGACTTTATTATTGACCCAATGGCTAATGCGATTCATTATTTCTCCTGTAGTTGTTGATTATTTAATTTAAATATTGACACAGACCGCGTTTGATGAACTTGCCGTGACCTTTGCGACCAGTGTATTTATCATTTTCAATTACAACCATGCCGCGTGACAAAACCGTGTCAACTTTGCCATCAATCACAGTGCCTTCCCACGAAGAGTGGTCCATGTTCATGTGATGTTTGTCGTTAATGCCGATTTTTGTCTTCTTATTCGGATCCCAAACCAAAATGTCAGCATCGGATCCAGGCGCAATGACTCCTTTTTGCGGGTACATGCCGAACATTCGAGCTGGTGTCGTGCTGCAAGTTTCAACCCAGCGCTCAAGTGAAAGTTCGCCCTGCACGACACCCTGATAAATGAGCTCCATTCGGTGCTCTACTCCACCCATGCCATTTGGAATCTTTGAGAAGTTACCGATGCCAAGTTCTTTTTGGTCCTTGTAACAGAACGGACAATGATCTGTTGAGACGATTGCGAGTTCGTTCATTCGCAATCCCTTCCATAGGTCACCATGGTGATCATGTTTGTCGTGCTTGCTTCGAATTGGCGGCGAGCAAACAAACTTTGCGCCTTCGAAACCAGGTCGAGCCAGGTGATCTTCGAGGGTCATATATAGGTATTGCGGACAAGTCTCACCGAATACATTGAGGCCCTCGTGGCGCGCCTCGGCTAACGCATTGAGCGCTTCAGATGCTGACATGTGAACTATGTAGAGAGGCACGTTGCCGGCAACTTTGGATAACACGATTGCGCGATTTGTAGCTTCACCTTCAAGCAAACTTGGGCGTGAGTAAGAGTGATACTTCGGGTCAGTATCGCCGCGTGCAATATGCTGCTGAACAAGCACATCAATAGCGATGCCGTTCTCTGCGTGCATCATAATTGTCGCGCCGTTTTCGCTAGCCGTTTGCATCGCGCGCAGAATCTGCCCGTCGTCGCTGTAAAACACGCCAGGGTAAGCCATGAACAATTTGAAACTGGTTACACCTTCGTGATCAACCAAATACGTCATATCTTTTAGCGACTGTTCGTCAACACCACCAATGATTTGATGAAACGCATAGTCAACTGCACAGTTGCCACCCGCTTTGCGATGCCACTCGGCTAAACCTTCGTGAACATTTTCGCCATAGCGCTGAAGCGCCATATCAACAATTGTTGTGACGCCACCCCAGGCCGCTGCGATTGTGCCAGTTTCGAAAGTGTCAACTGCTGCCGTGCCACCAAATGGAAGCTCCATGTGAGTGTGCACATCAATGCCGCCGGGTATTACATATTTACCTTTGGCATCTATAACTTTGTCGGCAGTGATGCTCAATGAATCTGATTTACCTCGTTCAAGAAGTGCCAGCACAGTTTCGCCTTCGATGAGCACATCAAAGTCATGCCGACCGGTCGGACTAATGACTGTTCCGTTTTTTATGAGTGTTCGTGCCATGATTCCTCCCGTGATTTTAGATGTACTTAATTTCTAAGACTATTTTTAACGCTCAACAAGTTCGTCGTACGCATCTGGGCGACGGTCACGATAAAACGCCCAACGGTCGCGAACAGTTTTAATTTTGTCCATATCAAGATCGCGGACAATCAATTCTGGCTTGTGTGGGTCGCCTTGATTGCCGACGAACTTGCCTTCAGGATCGACAAAATAACTTTGACCGTAAAAATCATCATCACCGAGTGGCTCAATACCGACTCTGTTGATCGCGCCGACGTAGTACATGTTGGCGACAGCGGCAGCTGGTTGCTCAATCTTCCAGATGTACTCGCTGAGTCCGCGACTTGTTGCTGATGGATTAAAAACAATTTCTGCGCCGTTCAAACCAAGCGCGCGCCAGCCTTCAGGAAAGTGTCGGTCGTAACAAATATAAATGCCAACTTTGCCCACAGCCGTGTCAAAAACTGGGTATCCACCAGTTCCTGGAGTGAAATAATATTTCTCCCAGAAGCCTTTGACCTGTGGAATATGTTGCTTGCGATATTTGCCGAGATATTTTCCGTCGGCGTCGATAATCGCCGCAGTGTTGTAGTACAAACCGGCTTGCACGATCTCGTACATCGGCAAAACCATAACCATGCCGAGTTCTTTTGCTAGCGCTTGAAACCGTTTCGTCGTTGAACCATCTGGAATTGGCTCTGTATACGAGTAGTACTCAGGCTCTTGAACTTGGCAAAAGTACGGGCCGTAAAATAATTCTTGAAAGCACATAACTTGCGCGCCCTGCTTGGCGGCTTCACGAGCTTGCGCCTCGTGCTTATCAATCATCGTGCCTTTATCGCCCGTCCAATCGGTTTGCAGTAACGCTGCTCGAACTGTGCGACCCATAAATTCTCCCCTTACTTTTTGACTTAATTGCTTTCTAAACTATCAGCGAGCACGCCCTCAACATAAGTTCGAATTTTTGTGTTGCCATAGTCATAAACCATTAACTGATCACGAATCCAGCCACTATCGCGCTCCCATTGCTCGTCAGAAACCGTCAATAAATATTCCAATACTCGAGCGATTTCATCTTCTGTCGGATCATTTGTCCAAAATGGACCTTTCTCCCCAAACTCCAGCGGCTTTCCAAATCTATGAGTTTTCTGAAATCGTGGAGCCGCTGCCATAAAACCAGTTTTGCAGCCCAGTGCTAATGACTCATAGCCAAGCGAACTCTGATCAGTCAGAACAATTGTTGATGACTTAATAAATTCGTAGGAGGAATTAGAAGAGGTCCGTCGATTGAGAGTCAAGTCTGTTGTTTTGAAATAGTTACCAAAGTATTCATTTTCCTGATGATGTTGCACTGGACCAGATTCAAACCCAATTACTTTTAAATTTTGACCGATTGATTTCAGGACTTTGGCAAAATTTTGATAAAAAATGTCCCCAACATCATTTTGGCTTGCGATATACGATGATCGAAAAGTTGAAATCCAACTGACATGATTCAACTGAACAGGTTGGGGCTTATCCGAGAATTCATTGGCTTTGATACTGCCTGCGGCAACACCTTCAAATTTTACATAACTCGGAAGTTGAGATATCCACGCTGGTCCAAATGCAAAAAGTTTGTCAATTGTCCAAATTCCTGCAGGTCCTGACTTCTTGAGTAATTGCGGAATTTCAAAACCAACATCTAGGCGCCAACCGTTTTGCACGAGGGCAACTTGGTAAGTTGCGTTCTTGCGGCGCTTGAGTTGCCACATAGTTGCGTTGTTGTCAGTACGAGAAAGAATTAGTTTCGGCTTAACAAAGTCGATATATGCCTCAATATATGCGAGAGCGCCAAGGCGTATTTTTGGCAGAGTACGCAACAGTGCGAACATGTTGATACTTTCACCACGAATGTCCAACACGTGTGGTTTGTGATGTGCGAACATCTCGTCTAACGGGCTTGCCGTGCCTCGATCAATGATCAATAAATCAGATTGTGGTGGTTTTCGCCAAACACGCTTTGTCCCACGAAAATACTTAAGAGCACGTTTCAAAAATTGCAGAAACGACTTCATTTTGAATTACGAATAGTAAGGGTTGGCACCTGTGGAGTGATCAGTGATGTCACGCACTCGAGTAATCGCCGGCACTTGCTCGACGAGCATTGTCTGCACACCTTCAAGCATCGTCTGTCGACTCATTGAACAGCCATGGCACCCGCCACCCATCGTGAAATATGCAGTGCCTTCTTTGTCATGACCCGAAAATGTTACGAACCCACCGTGCGCCGAAAGTGCCGGGTTCACTTCACTGAACACGATTGTTTCAATCTGCGCCGAGATCTCATCATCGGAAACAAGCCCATCAACATGTGCCTTGAGTGGCTTATTTGGATTGCGAATCAACAAACCTTTAGCATCATCGTGGTCTAATTCTGCGCCACGAAGTAAATCTAAATCTTTGGCACCAATAATTATTTTCAAACCGTCAATTGTGCGCACCTCGTCGGTGAACGCTGCTTTAACAAACTCGTCAAAAACTAAGTCGTAACGAAAATCTTCGCCAGGTCCTGAGAGAATTTCAAGTCGCAAACCAAGTCTCTCGCGTTCAGTTTCGGCATCGCGCAACTCAATTAAGCGTGCGTGTGCGATCGGAGTGATCGTAATGAGATTGTCTTTTAACGTGTCTTTTATTGTGTCTTTGATAGCCGGCGCAACGCCAGCGAGAGGGCTTGATTGACTCATTTAACCCAAGGCTATCCGTGGGTAATGATTGCTGGTTGTTATAGTGAGGTTCAATACGCACGGGGAGTCCACTGGTTCGGTGGGCTGAGAGGGTGGCCGCCGTCACCGACCCGCACACCTGATCTGGGTAATGCCAGCGGAGGAAGCGATCATGGTCACCACATCTCTAATTTTTGCCGGAGGTCTCGCCCTCAGCGATGCGACCATGCAAGCAGTTCGCGAAATCACCGAATTTGATTTGGTGATTGCTGCTGACTCTGGTTTGCATTCTGCTCAAAAACTTGGGCTAACTGTAGATGTCGTAATCGGGGATATGGATTCGGTGGATAAAAGTGCGCTTGCCGAGGTAACTTCTCGCGGATCGAAAATCATTCAGCATGATCGTGATAAAAATTTCACTGACTTACATTCGGCACTTCTTTACGCTGCCGAACACGGCTCGAAAAAAATTATTGTAATCACTGCAGGCGGTGGGCGCCTTGACCATCAATTAGGGATTATCGCTGCAATGTTTGATCCAATTCTTAAACAAGTTGAAGTCCAAGCACTGTGGGATGACTCGAAAATATTCGCTCTACAAGGTGAGACAAGTTGCGAATTTGCAGCCGAGATTGGCGACATAGTCGGGCTGCAGGCTTATGGCGCTACTGCAACTGGAGTCAGCACAATTGGTTTGCGATGGAAACTCAGCAACGAATCTCTCGAAGTGTATGAAACACGCGGTGTCAGCAACGAAGTTACCGACAACCAAGTTTCGGTATCGATCGCCCATGGCCAACTTTTAATAATTCATCAACAGAAAGCGACAAATCAATGAAACGAAGAAGACTAAAGCATGATTTCAAAAATATATTTCTTTCCGTTGCTGTGCTTGGCTCACTCGTCGGTGCCTGCACAAACAGTTCTCCAAACGACAATTCTTCAACTAACCAGAATGATCCAAAGAACTCAGATCAAGTTACTTTGACGCTTCTCGCCTATGACTCATTTACTCCATCTGAAAATATCTTTGATGCCTTCACACTTGAAACTGGCGTCAAAGTCGAAATCGCACTTGGTGGTGACGCGGGAGAATTAGTGACGAAGGCTTCACTCACCGCCGGCAATCCTCAAGGCGATGTGCTGTGGGGAGTTGATAACACGATGCTGTCACGGGCTCTTGAAGCAAAACTTTTCTCGGCGTATGAAACAAAAAATATCAATGCGCTTGATCAAAGCGCGCGAAAGTTAGTAGCAAAAAATGAAGTCTCGCCTGTTGATACTGGCGATGTATGCATTAACTACGACGTCAAATGGTTTGCCGATCGAAAGATTGCACCGCCATTGACTCTGCGTGCATTGACTTCGGCGAATTATGCGAACCTGCTGGTCGTACCGAGTCCAATTACATCGTCGCCAGGTTTAGCGTTCTTGCTCGCGACTATTGCCGAATTCGGCGAAGATGGTTGGGGCGAATATTGGCAACAACTTAAACAAAATGGTGTGCTAATTGTTGATGGCTGGAACGAGGCTTACTACACCGAGTTCTCCGGCTCATCTGGCAAAGGAGACAGACCGATCGTTGTCAGTTATGGATCTAGCCCTCCTGCAGAAATGATCTACGCGAGCCCAAAGCCCGATACGGCACCGACGGCTGTTGCCGCACTAACTTGTTACCGCCAAGTTGAATTCGCTGGGATTCTGCGCGGGACAAAGCACGAACGCGAAGCGCAATTACTGATTGATTATTTAACTGGAATCAAATTTCAAGAGGATTTACCACTCACGCTGTTCGTCTACCCTGCTAACACAAAAGCGAAGCTTCCTGCAGAGTTTCTCAAGTATTCATTGCGCCCAGAATTGCCGTTACAAATTGACCCAGAATTAATCGCTAAAAATCGAACCACATGGCTTGATACATTCACGAATATGGTCTTGCGCTAATCATTAGCGACTTAGTTGTCAAGATTCGTTTTTGATGATCAACGCTTACCGCCACACAAGTAAATGGTTGGTGATAGTGCCTGTTATTGCGATGCTGGTGTTCGTCGTCGCACCAGTATTAAATATTTTTTCGATGGCAATACAAATTGATTCGTTTGCATTACTCACGACGCCAACCACTAGAAATGTTGTGTGGTTCACAACTTGGCAAGCGATTATCAGCACTATTGTGGTTCTTTTCTTGGCAATGCCGATCGCTGCGATGACAGCAAATTTCGAATTTTTTGGACGCCGCGCACTTTTCTCGCTTATTAGCGTGCCGTTCATTTTGCCAACAGTTGTAGTCGGCGTCGCATTTCTTGAAATTCTTCCAACGAGTATTCACCGAAGTGCACTAGCGATAATTATTGCTCATATTTATTTCAACTTCGGGCTTGTAGTGCGAATTATCTCAACTCGGTGGCAGCAAATTCATCCCTATCTAGATGATGTCGCTCGCACGCTTGGCGCTTCGAGAATACGACTGTTTTTAACCGTCACTCTGCCTTTGCTCAAGAAATCGTTGCGCTCGGCGGGATTATTGGTGTTCTTAATGTGCTTCACCTCATACGGTGTTGTTCGCATCTTGGGTGGCCCTGCAAATTCAACAATTGAAACAGAGATTTATTTTCGAGCAATGCAACTCGGCGATGTCTCGGGTGCGTTGGTTCTTTCTATTTCGCAACTGGTCGTTGTCGGAGTTTTGATTTTATTGACCACACAATTCGGCACGACAAGTTCAGCAGAATTTGGACAGACGGTTTATTCGAGAATCCGTAGACCGCAAAACTTTGGTCAAAAACTATTTATTGCATCAACTGCACTGATAAGCACAGTTGCTGTGCTCGCGCCACTGGTCAGTGTGGTGCGCCGATCAATTTTGGTTGGCGAGCGCATTAACTTTTTTGCGTGGCACGTCATCTTTACAGACCCAGAAATATTCAAGTCATTAACAACTTCACTGAAATATGCAATTTTTACAATTGCCGTCTCAACGACCATTGGTTTATTCAGTGCATGTGCAATTATCTACGGCTCAAAGCGTTACAGATATTTGAACTTATTAATGACGTTGCCAGTCGTAGTTTCGGCAGTCACTCTCGGCCTCGGATTAATTATCACATTTGATGCAAACCCAATTGATTGGCGCGGGGCTTGGCTGATGATGCCAGTTGCCCACTGTTTAGTTGCAATCCCAATTGTGATGCGAATAATTTCGCCAACAATTCGTGACTTACCTAACGGTTTGCGCGATGCTTCGCAGACATTGGGTGCAACATCTTGGCAAATGTGGCGAACAATAGACCTGCACATCATGCAACCCGCTCTACTAACAGCAGTAGCCGTCGCTTGCGCTGTTTCGCTCGGAGAGTTCGGCGCGAGCAGTTTTCTTGTGCGACGTAATAACGAAACTTTGCCACTGATGATTTCGCGACTACTGGGTCGTCCAGGAGAAATTATTCAGGCTCAGGCCTACGCAATAGCGACTTTACTAATAGTGGCTTGTGTCGTGATTATCGGTGTGGTCGATCATCTCGGCACAACTAAACGAGCTATCTAAATGTTGGATTGTCGCAACCTCGTGGTTACTTACGAGTCAACGCCGGTGCTGCAGAACCTCTCTGTATATATAGGTGCTGGTGAAATCGTCGCTTTGACTGGCCCGAGTGGTTCGGGCAAAACGACATTGCTGCGATGCATCGCAGGTCTTGAAGTAGTTGACTCCGGCACGATTCATTTGAGTGGCGAAGAGATCACCGCCAAACCGGCACATTTGCGTCGAATCGGCTTGGTGTTTCAAGACAATCAGTTGTTTCCGCATTTCAATGTCGCTGAGAATGTCGCGTATTCACTCAAACTTCAACGGTTTTCTAAAAATCTGGTGGATGAGAAAGTTGCAGAAGTTCTTGAACTCGTTGGTCTTGCTCATCTTGCCCGGCGAGAGATCATCAAACTCTCAGGGGGCGAGGCAAAACGTATTGCTGTTGCCCGAGCACTCGTGGCACAACCTAAAGTTTTGTTACTCGACGAACCTCTGAATGGTCTCGATCCAGAGTTGCACACTCGACTGTTAGAAGATCTAGGCAATCTACTTCGCTCTCGTGGCACAACAACGTTGCATGTAACGCACGACCAAGATGAAGCCAGAGCAATCGCAAATCGTGTGCTCGACATTCGCGAACTCAAATCACACTAAAATCACAGCAATGCCAAATGTGAAGTTTGAAGTTGTCGAGATACAAACTGCAGAAACCTATATTTTGCGAACAGCAGTGTTGCGTGACAACACACCGACAACTGATCCGCGATACGCCGAAGATTCTAAACTCGGCACAGTACATCTTGGAATTTTCGATGAAGATAAAAACCTGATTGGAACATCAACTTGGGTTCTCAACCCATGGCAAGAAGACAGCACAGCTCAGGCAATTCAACTTCGCGGAATGGCAGTGGCCAAAAACCGACAAAGTGCGAGTCTGGGCACAATGTTATTAACTGCAGGCGTTATTCACGCCGAAAAACTTAAGGCTAAATATATTTGGGCCAAAGCCCGCGACTCTGCACTTAACTTCTATCTACGACACAATTTTTCGGTTGTTGGTGACGGGTTCACTGAAGGCACTACTCAGATGCCACACCATTTAGTTATCCGCAGAATCAATTTCTAGTTTTTAATTTTTACAATTTGGCTGAAACGTAATGTTTGATTAGTTGCGGGCTTGACTATCAATTCGAGCAACCATTCACCACTGCGTGGCAGTTGCAAATTTGCTAGAAAGTGATTCACGCCAATTGATTTCATTCCAATTGGTATCGGCGGGATTTCGCCATTTACGAGCGAAATTCGTGCAGTCATCGACTTGATCGACTCAAGAGTTCCACCTGGCGGTGAAAAGACAATATGCATCTCGACATTTCCAACACGTGCTGGAGTGATTGTGATATCTGCAATGACATTTGATTGAACCAAGGTTGCCGTGAAAGGCGTAGCAGTGTTGACGCTAAGTGGTGGAACAGAAACAAGTACGGCTGTTACTGCGAGCACAACTAGGCCAATAACACTTTCTACAACAATCGTCTTTGAGAACTTGATTTTTTTTAAATCTTCACTGTCAACTTCTGTACCCTTAAATATTTGACGTGCCTTAGTGCCAGCAGCAATTGCAATCACAACAAGAATAACTTTGATACTAAGAACCGTGCTATAAGTTGTCGAAAAAAGATTTTGAAACCCTTCCATCATTCGCCAGGCTTGCGCAACTCCTGTGGCAACCATGATCGGCATCGCGATAGTTGCATTAAACGAGAACCAAGAAATCACTTTTGGAGACTCGCTTTGCCACTTTCGACCCAACAAAACAATTGTCATTAATCCACCCATCCAAACGGCGGCACATAAAAAGTGAATGATGTCTGTGCCGATACTTAAAGCAGAGAACTGCCGCATACCAGGGTGACCTGAGATTGAAAATGTTGCGAACAACACAACGCTCAGAATTGTTGTCGCCATTCGCCATAACGGTTTTTGATGCAAATCGCGCTTCCAAATAATCACCAAAAATAAAAGCAAGATTACGGAACGAATTATTAGCCAAGCGCCAAGTCGTGTCTCAAGAACTTGCCTCACCGACGTAACTGAAACAGAATCTGAAAGCGAACTGCCTAATGCGTATGGTGCTTGCATTACTAGAACTATTACTGAACCGACTACTGCTACAAACCAAGATGATTTAACGACAATTTCGATTCGAGACTGACCAATAATTCGAGTCGCAAGCAACATCGATCCAATCAGCACCATTACACCCAAAAAACTTAACCAACGAGCAATCCCCATTAATCCACGCACTAAACCAGGCGCACTGCTATTTGCGAGAATTTCAACGCCAAGATCAGTCAGGTTTGTACCCCGTGAACCAATTTGAAACCCAAATGCACCTTGCACTGGATGACTATCGACAGATACAACTCTCCAAATGACTAGATAGCTTCCAGGCTCAAGATTGGGCACGTTTACACGCACAGTTTTGGCATCCACAACATCATTAGCAAATCCGTAATTCGGTGCAGGCAAGGCAATCAACTTCGAGTTTGCATCAAATAATCTGATACTGCCAAACGAGATTTCAACCTGCTCCGCAAATTTCAAAACAATTTCTTTTGGAGACTTCTCAAGTACCGATGAGGCAGCAGGCTGGCTTGACTTCAACCCGGCATGGGCCTCAACAGGGTTTGCAGATCCAGCGACACCGGCGCCGCAGACAATCACGGCTATAAAACTAAATCTTAGAAATTTCCTCACAACGGTTCTGGCTTGGCGAGACCATCAACGACAACTCGACCCATCAACCATGCCAAGCGTTGCGACGGCGATAACTTCTTGGCAATTTCAGGTAACTCAGTCATTCCCATTGGCTTGCGACTGCGCCACAACATAATTTGTTGATCTAATTCAAGTCGTACATAAAGATCTGTCAGGTCGTCATAACCAAACTCAAAGCCCAGATCAGCATGATGAAATTCAACTTCACGCCATCGCAAAAAAACGATTGATGACATCTCAATCACATTTCCGCTCAACCCACGTCCTTGACCAATCCAGGCTTTTTCATTCGCGCTCGCCCATGCAGCTTCTAGACCGTAAATACTGACTCGCAAATCAACAACTATTTCACTTGCACTTCGTGATGACCCAGACTCGATATCCGTATTTCGTTTTTCAACACTCGGATATTGCCGGCCGACTTCACCGCGCACGGCACTCTGAAATAAATGCACATGACTATCGGCATTGCGCGCTAGGTGCGTCAAGACATGACCACGCGACCAATTCGGCAATAACGAGTCTTGTCGACACTGTTCGTCAGTCAAGTTTTCTAGCGACGCCAACAGTCTTTGATGCGCTGATGCACAACCAACAACGTGCTCATTCAGCAAATTCGCGATTTTTCGTTGTTCAGATTCAGACATCTGCTACAAACTAGTTGCTAGTTGACCTCTTTGGAATTACCACTACAGTGCCGTCCGGCTCGTGGTGAACCCGAGCCGAAACACCATAGAACTCAGCGAGAATTTCTGAACGCAATACACTTTGTGCGCTACCCGAAGCAACGCAAACTCCTTGATGCATCAACACAAGACGATCGGCGTATAGACCTGCCAATGTCAAGTCGTGCATCGCCGAAACAACCGTCAAGCCATTCTCACGGCGCAAAGTATCGACCAATTCGAGTGCGTGTTGTTGATGGCCAATATCTAGTGCTGAGGTTGGCTCATCAAGTAACAACACTGGTGCCTCTTGAGCCAAGGCTCGAGCGATTACTAATCGTTGTCGCTCACCGCCAGAAAGCGTGCCAACCAAACGGTATGAGAAACGAGTTAGATCGAGTCGCGTCAAAACTTTTTCAATCACGAGCTTGTCATGCGCCGATTCGGATGCAAAATGTTTGATATGCGGGTTGCGTCCGAGTAAAACGTATTCGTAGACGGACATGTCTTCTGGCATCAACGGTGTTTGCGGCACATAAGCAATGTGTTGTGCACGCCACCGTGCCGAAGTTGTCGGAATTTCTTTTTGATCAATTGCAACTGAGCCAGAATATTTAACAAGACCAGCCGCGGCACGCAACACAGAAGACTTGCCGGCACCGTTAGGCCCAATCAAACACAACCATTCACCCGAATACAAAATATTGTTGAAACTGTTTACTGCGCAAACGCCGTCATACGAAATAGTCATTTCACAAAATCCGAGCGTGCTCATGACTCATTCTTTCTGGTACGAAGCAAAATCAAAAAAAATGGTGCACCGAAGAAGGCCGTGATTACACCAATTGGTGTTTCAGCTGGATCAGCCAATATCCGACTCGGGATATCTGCAGCAACAAGAAACGCCGCACCAAGCAAAACACTGAGTGGCAAAACTTTTCGATAACTAGAACCCGCTATTAGGCGCACGGCATGTGGAACGATAATTCCAACAAAACCGATTAGTCCACTGACTGCCACGACCGCTGCTGTGCCGAGTGTTGCAGCTAAAACAACCGTCAATCGAACCCTTCGAATGTTTACACCAAGCGCAATTGCCTCATCATCACCGACACGCAACACATCTAAAAGTCGACGATGTAAGAGCAGCACGACGGTACTAATTACGACATACGGCAAGACAAGTCGCACATCACCCCAAGTTGCGCTCGACAACCGACCAAGCACCCACGAAAAAACTTGTCTGATTACATCGTTGTTGCGTTGCAAAATAAATGTTTGTATCGCCGTAGCCAGCGATGTGACGGCAACACCTGCAAGAACCAGTGTCACTGTCGACCGTGTGCGGCCAAACGAAGTTCCGACTGTATATGTGATAAACACTGCGATTAGCGCTCCACAAAATGAGGCCAGAGGCAGCGGATCTATCAACCAAGTTGAAGGCTCGTTGCCCCGAAATGCGAACACTAAAGTTGCGCCGAGTCCAGCACCAGAAGCAACACCTAATAAATACGGATCAACTAATGGATTACGAAATACGCCTTGGTAACTCGCTCCCGAAACCGACAAAGTTGCTCCGACAATTGCGGCAAGCACAACTCGTGGCGCTCGAATCATCCAAACAATATTCCAGTCAACTTTGCTGACACCGCTGTCGACAGAAATAAGCGGCAGTCGATTGATCAACTCAAGTGGAATGCGCCACCAAGTTGGCCCAGCAGGACCAATCATCACACCGAACAACATTGCACAAACTACCAATAGTCCACTCAAAGAAAACCACAAAACAGAGTGGTCTCGTCCTTGAGTGGACATTTGGGAAGTTTGTGTAACAGACACCTAAAAAGTTTTAAGCATTAGCAAGCGTCATCACTACGGCGTCACGAATCGCAATTACAAATTCGACGAGGCGTGGTCCCCAGCGTGATGGAATGTCTGCTGGGAGTGAAATTACTTGACTGCTCGTCACGGCTTTCAATTTTCCCCAGCCGTCGCGGGCTGCAACAGTTTCTACAGAATCACTATCACTAATGAAAATAATGTCTGGGTTTGCCCTGACAATTACTTCAGCAGAGAGTTGTGGATAATCATTACCAGCCACAACACCATCGGCGATATTCTTCAAGCCGAACAAGCTGTATACCTGGCCGATGAATGTATTTGAAGTCGCCGAATACAAAGTGTTATCAAGTTCGTGAAAGTAAGTCAGTGGCGTGGTTGGCATTTTCACCTCAGCAACGGCCGCAGAAATATCTGCTTGCATTTGAGCTGACACCTGTAAAGCAGTGTCGAGATGACCAGTTAGTGCGCCAAGTTGCTCTATCTGTGCGTAGGCATCATCGAGTGTTGCTGCGGCTGGGGCCATGAACACTGGAATCGACAAAGTTTTTAGTTGCTCGGTAAGTCCGCCTGGATCATTAGAAACGACTACCAAGTCGGGCGTGAAACCAGCAATTGCTTCAACATTTGGTTCAAAGCCTGACAATGCCGTACCGAGTGCGACTGCTTCTGCAGGAAAATTAGAGTAGTCATCAACAGCAACTACTTGTTTGCCTGCTCCGATTGCGTACAACATTTCAGTTGCGGTCGGCGACAATGAAACAATTCGCATTGGCTGCGTAGCGAGTGTTAAATCACCAACAGTTACCGGGAAAGTTGAACTCGCAATCGTTGTTTCAGTTGTTTCAACTACCGAAGTTTCAGTCGTTGTGTCACTTCCACCGCACGCAGTTAACGCTGTTAATAAAAAAAGGCCGGCAACGCCGACCAGAGATTTCTTTCGCATATAATATCCTTCTGTCCCTCTGGCGAGGACTACAAGTTGAACGCGGTGCTAGGCGACCGGACTTTGAAGTGAATTCTCAATTTCTTGAGACGTTCAAACAATTACCGTTGCGGGACAGTGCTGGAATCTCACCAGACTTCGCTGAGCATTACGTTGCTACGACTATTGCCGAAGCGATACGAGACTATCACTCGCTGTAATCAGAACAACTATCAACCACAAAAGTTTGGAAAATTAATGAGCAATAATGACAACGCAAGTTCAAACGAGAACCCGCCAGAAAACGACCCGCGGCCGAAAGAGCTTCGCACACCGAAATCTTTGCTTTTAGTTCACACAGGTCACGGCAAGGGTAAAAGTACTTCGGCATTCGGGGTGATGATCCGTGGTCTTGCTCGCGACTGGAAAGTTGGGGTTGTCCAGTTTGTCAAATCTGGAAACTGGAATGTTGGAGAAGAAAAAATTGGTCGTCAACTTGGGGTCGACTGGTTTGCTCTTGGAGAAGGCTTCACCTGGGATTCGCAAAATCTTGAACAGGACAAGAAAACTGGTGCAGCTGCTTGGAATAAAGCAGACGAACTATTGAAAAGTGGCGTGTACGACTTACTAATTTTTGACGAACTTACTTATCTACTTAATTGGAACTGGATTGAAACTCAACCGGTTATTGATGCTTTGGTAACCCGTCCAGAACACATAAATGTAGTCGTCACAGGGCGCGACGCACCTCAATCGCTAATTGACATTGCCGACACAGTTACTGAAATGCGAAATGTCAAACATGCGTACGAAAGTGGCTTCAAAGCAAAGCGTGGAATTGATTACTGATGCAGCCTAAAACCAATTTTGACATTTCATTGCCCCTCGGTCTGATTGTTCTCCTCGGTGGCGCTCGAAGCGGGAAGAGTTCTCTGGCAGTTGAACTTGCAACACAATCAAATAAATCAGTGATTTTTATTGCGACTGCTCAAGCTCACGATGAAGATATGAAAAATCGAATCGCAAGACACCGGTCTGAAAGACCGAACTGGCAAACTATTGAGGAACCAATTAATTTAAATGCGGCATTAAACAATTGCGCAACGAATGCGCTCGTGATTATCGACTGTTTGACACTTTGGATTTCTAATCTGATGCTTGGTGGCTATAGCGAGACCGAAATCCGCACAGCCAACACACTGGTGTTGTCAGCGATTGATCGACGAGTCGGAACAACTATTGCAATCAGCAATGAAGTCGGACTCGGCATCGTTCCTGAAACACCGATTGGGCGCGATTACCGAGATGGCCTTGGACGGATCAATCAGCAGTGGGTGCGAGCGTCGAGCAAGTCGCTGTTTCTAGTTGCTGGGCGAGCACTCGAACTTCAAAAACCAGAAAGGCTTTTACGATGACGCGTAAGTGGATTAAACAGTGCATTAACGCAATGCCTCTAGCCGATGAACCATCGCGGATTGCTGTGCAACAACGCGCCGAAAATATCCTCAGACCAAAAGGTGCATTGAAAGCCCTTGACGATGTCGCAATCTGGGTTGCGCAATGGCAAGCCTCATCACAACCTGCGATTCATCGGCCAGCAGCCTTAGTGTTTGCCGCAGATCACGGTGTCGCACAAAGTGGCGTCAGCGCCTACCCAACAGAAGTTACGGCTGCAATGCTCAAGGCCTACCAAGAGGGTAAGTCAACTCTTTCAGCGTTTGCGAAAATTGCTGGTGCAACTGTTAGCGCCATCGATGTCGGAGTCGGTGTGCCGACAAACGATATTCAAATTGAGTCTGCAATGTCAAAGATGCGGCTCGATGATGCCATCAATTCTGGGCGAAGCGCAGTTGAGAGCATTGATGCGGATTTGTTGATCCTTGGAGAGATGGGTATCGGCAACACGACGGTTGCTGCTGCGTTGACAGCGGCGTTACTTGGCGGTGAACCTGACCAATGGGTCGGTCGTGGGACAGGTGTTGATGACGAAGGATTTGGCCGAAAAGTTTTGGCAGTTGAGCGCGCCACATCGCGTGTCGCAAATATTAGCGACCCGCTTGAGCTATTGCGTGAAGTCGGTGGCACAGAACTCGCAGCAATGGCTGGCGCAATCATTGCTGCACGAATGCGCCGCTTGCCGGTGATTCTTGACGGCTATGTAGTCACGGCAGCTGCACTTGTTTTATTTCAGATCAATCAAAAATCTCTTGATCATTGTTGGGTCGGTCACTGCTCTGGCGAACCTGGTCATCGTAAAGTTCTTGAATATTTAAAAAAGCCACATTTGCTAGACCTAAATATGAGACTCGGTGAGGGTAGTGGAGCAATGGCTGCTGTGCCGCTCGTCAAAATGGCCTGCGCTGGAGTAGTTGATGTACCGACATTTGCCGAATGGTTTGGGTCATGAAATTATTTCGTGGATTTTTTGTCGCGTTAAGTTTTCTAACACGAATCCCAGTGCGTCATAAACACGAACCATCGATTGGTCTTGCGGCACCATGGTTTCCATTTGTTGGCATCTTTGTCGGGGCAATTGTTGGTGCAACTGCGTGGTGTGTCAGCAATCTCACGACCCCACTAGTTGGTGCAGCTGTCGGAGTTTTAGTCGGCGTTGCAGTCACTGGCGCATTTCATGAAGATGGTCTCGCTGATATTGCCGACGCATTTGTTGGCGGATGGACGACCGAACAGCGTTTAAAAATTCTTAAGGATCCGTTACATGGTTCATACGGAGTCGCTGCCATGTGTGGGTCAATCGTGCTTCGAGTTTGTGCTTTAAGCGCAATTACGCCACAACAAATGTTTACTGCGGCTATCGCTGCGCACTGTTTGGCGCGCGCAGGTGCGCTTGCGCTGATGCTGACCACTTCGCTTGCTCGTCACGAAGGACTCGGTTCTGACTATGTCAGTTCGTTACGCACTTTTCGAGCCATTACTTCGCTCGGCGTCTCGCTACTAATCGTGATTGCGTTAACTGGTATTTGGTCGGTTGCAGTAGTCGGCGCCACGATTGTTGGCGCTGCAACAATTCGTTGGTGGTCAAAAAAGAAAATCGGCGGAATTACCGGCGATGTACTCGGTGCCGCCGAACAAGTCAGCGAAGCTTTAATTCTCATCACCCTCAGCGCCCGCTAAGTCTAAAAA
>JBAXAW010000023.1:0-18953 GCA_037142305.1 Actinomycetota bacterium | reverse complement strand
AACTTGCTGTGATATGAACACTGATATCAATAAAGCAATAGTCAATGATGGCGCATTAGCAAGGGCAGACAGTGGGATTAAAAAGAAAATTAATATCGCCGATACAACGATCAACAGTGGTAGTTCAAATTGAACACTGAGATTGCGCTTAAGGGTTAACAGGGGAATAATTGATCGTACGGCAACAAAACTTGCGAGCAAGAGAAATAGTCCAAGTAGAGACTCCTGATTTGGAGTTCCTGTTGCGTGGGCTGGTTCATTAAAAAAAATCAAAAAGCATAATACGAGAGATAGCGCCACGACAATCGCGAGCAGTAAACAATGGCCAAACCTGACCTTATGTCGAATCAGCATTGTCAATTTGTGTATCGAATAGCCGAGTAGAACAAACAGTCCGTATTGGAGCCTTGTTGCAAAGATTATGAAGAATGCGGTGGCTACGACGAGCATTTCAATTGAATGAATAGACCATGTTTTGAGCAAGGCTGTAACACCGGTTAAAAGATAAACGACTACTAAACACTGCCCGACTCGGATGGCCAAATTATCAGGTTCGGGAAGAGAGTTTCCCACGAAAAACAGAATTGCCGCCAAGTTGGCGGCGTCGGAATATTTGAAGACAACGTGCGAGAGACTCCACAATGCAAGTCCAACGAACGTAAAAACGGTAAGCGGCATTACTGAAGTCGAAATAATCATTGGCGATGCGCCACTTAGCTCAAGCAGGGGCCCGAGCCAACAGTGACTCAGTTTGTAATATGCGAATGAATCTCCGACGCGACCGATATGCGCGTCAATTCCCCAGTTGGTAAATCCGATAGCAAAACCCTCATCCATAATTTCATCGCCGCCGACCAAACCCAATGCAACAGAAATTGGGTGGGCAATACGCACGAGCACTCCGAAAACTGCAGAAAGCACCGTCAGAGCGAGCATTAACAAATATTCATTCGCTGTTCGAGTTGATTTCATCGCGATAACCAAGATGAATAATGGAATTATGAAGACAAAATAAAGTTCCCAGATGAAAAAGCTCAGGGCGAGTGGGGCGGGGAAGAGTAGCCAGAGCAGGGTGTTGGTGTTGGCGTGGGTGATTGTGACGGGTAGTTGTGGGTCGCGTTTCGTGATTAGCCAGATTGCGACACCGATGATCGGTATGAGTGGTGAAAGAAATAGTCGAATGTCAAGTAGATCTCTGATGATTAGTTGTGAGATTGCGGCGCTGGCACTGCCGATGGCAAAGCCCATGGCGAGAAGTTCGGGTAGGGGCAAAGTTTTGTCTGTTTGTCGTAGTTTGGCCCAGATGTATGCGCCAGCGAAGGTTTGGCTGATGACGACTAGTAAGAAATATCCGACTTCGAAAAATGGTCCACCAAATGAGACCGAGAGACTATAAATCTCGACGATCAAAACCGCACAAAACATCAATACTTCACGCAGAGAGTTAGTTTCAACTACCTCAGATGAAGTTGTGCTCAGATCAGTAGTCATAAAAAACTAGGAGAACTCTCCAAGGCGAAAGGCGAGTGGCACACACCGCGCGAGATTCTTCGACAAAGTAACAGCCTGCATCGTTGTGAGTCTAATCAATTTAAGAAATGACCCCGTAAATGACTCTCGGAGGGCGCAAGCGCCCTCCGAGTTATCAATTAAAACAATTCGGATTTATGGCAATTTAATTGTTGGATCAATAAATTCGTTAGTCACAATGTTTGCCGCGGTTAGATCAGCTTGCATCTTCGCACCAATTGTTTTGTAAACAGGTACAGCAGTGGCGATGAACGCAGTTACGCGGTCCATGTCGAAGCTGCCCAAAGTTCCGTCGGGGCTATTAGCAATCAATTTTTCACTAAGTGCGAACTTGACTGCAGCATCTGCTTGACCTGCGTCGTATAGCCAACCGTTATTGTATTTTTTTACAAGATCCAAAATCAATGCGTTTGCGCGAGAAGGGTCTGTTACATAGTCAACCTGCGATTTCTGAATGATTGGTACAAGCAACTTGAGGCAGTCTGTGTACTTAGCAATATTCTCTGGTGTTCCACCGAGTGATTGTGCATAAGCAGTCCATCCGGCCGCGTGAATTGTCTGATAGCCGACTGGCTTCATCCAGTCTGTGAGAACCTTCTCGTAGTAGTAAGGCTCAGAAGTCGCGAAACCTTGCTGCGCGGCTTTTCCACCGTCAGCAATAAAGTTGGCAGGCGTACCGTCGTAGTTTCCGTCAACTTGCTTCTTATCCAAGATGCCATTTGCTGTGAAGTACTCCATGTAGGCAGCACCACCGAAATAACGAACCTTTGCACCAGTTGCCTTAAGGTCGGCAATTGTTTTGACATTTGGATATGTTGCCGGGTCCCACATAATGATCTGTGGGTTGATGTTGAATGGAGCAACAACACTCATTGTTGGAAACTCACCAGAGTCTTGAACTGCACCGTCTGTGCTTACGAAGCCCAAAAGGATTGATGGGTCTTGGTACAACAATGAAGTTGGCGAACTAAATCCAACTGCTGGTCCGCCTGAACGAACTTGAACTTTGACTCCTGTATCCGAACCAGATGCCATTAATGCACCAGTGACTCGAACACCAGCGGCGTCAACTTCGTAACCGTCTCCAACCAAGTTGTAAAGGAAACCGTGTTCTGATTCTGGGTTCCAGTCTGTTTGAAAGGTAACCGTCTCTGGACAAACACCGGCAAGCGATACACCAGCCGCTGCTGTCGTTGTTTCAGTTGGTGCCATTGTCTCTGTTGATACTTGATCAGTTGCTGTGTCACTTCCACCGCATGCGGCAAGAGCGACTAAACACAGCGAACCTAAGAGCGCTGAGATTTTCCTTTTCATTATTTTCCCCTTTTTATCTAGTTGAATGTAATTAATTGCAACTCATTATCCTTCATATTCAGTTACTGCATATTGCTTACTAATTTATTTTTCGTCAAAATATTTCTACCGACCTCTAGTAGTCGTATGCCATTTGCCGATTGCTACTTTCGAGATTAGACCGAACAGAATGAATACTACAAGACCGAAGATGCTGGCCAAAATAATCGCTGTAATCAGCTCGGCACCCCAGAGGCGCCCACGATAAATGTCAATTTGCGCGCCAATTCCGACAACGCCGCCCTGTCGAAAATAGAAGTCACCAACGACCGCACCAATTACTGAGAGGCCGGCTGAGATACGTAAGCCGACAAAAATATTTGGCATAGCCGCCGGAAACTGTAGTTTGCGAAGTCGAGTGAATTTACTTGCTCCGTGAAGTGTAAACAACTCGTGTTGGCTGGCATCCACAGAAAGCAAACCAAAAAGAGTGTTATTGACAATTGGAAAGAAAGCGATCAATACAACAACAAGAATGCGCTGCACCCGAATCCCGTCAATCAATGCTCTAATCAAAGGCGTCATTGCCAATATTGGAGCAGATTGCAATGCAACAAGATACGGCCAAGTGGCTCGCTCCATCCAACGGCGCGTTGCCATCAATGTCGCAAGGGTCGTGCCAACGATGATCGTGATAAACAATCCAGAGATTGCGATCTTTATCGAATCCCAAAGTGACATCAGAATTGGTTTCAAACCTCGTTGGGTACCAGCCGACCAAGTAAGAAATCCTTCGTTGACCACACGGTGTGGAGTTGGCAACAAAAAACGCTTCTGTGGCGGTAACAACTTTGTCGAGAGTAAATACCAAAAGCCGATAAACAAAATAAACACAATCACCGGTCCAGCGAAATCACTGAAAAGATTCCGCTCGTTGGCTTCTCGCGGGGCGTCATCGATCCGCAGACTCGGAGGTGCCGACTGATCAATCGTGTTTGTAACTTTCAAATTTGTGTTGCTCATACGAGTGCTCCGCGTAGTGCGACTGATACTTCGCCACAAATCTCGGCAAATTTTGGTTCGTAACGCAACGAGTGAGCGCGTGGATAGTCGAATGGGATATCAAAACTGCCGACAATTTGCCCTGGTCGTGCTGACATAACAAGAACTTTTGTGGACATATAAACCGCTTCGGCAATCGAGTGTGTGATGAACAAACCCGCGAAACCTTCAAGTTGAAACAATCGCAGTAATTCGTCGTTTAGTCGTTCGCGGGTGATCTCGTCGAGTGCTCCAAATGGCTCATCGAACAAGAACACTTCTGGTCTCATAACAAGTGAACGGGCGAGTGAGGCTCGCATTTTCATTCCGCCCGATAATTGTCTTGGGTATTTTTCTTCGAATCCTGTTAAGCCAACGAGATTGATTGCGTCCTGTGCGAGTTTGGTGCGTTCGGTCGAAGAGATGCCATGCAATTCGGCGATTAGTTCTATATTTTTTCGAACCGTGCGCCAAGGTAACAAAGTTGCATCCTGAAATACATAACCAATACTGTTGCGATCAACTTCGCACTTGCCTTCAGTTTCAGTTTCAAGATTCGAGGCAATTCGCAACAGGGTAGATTTGCCACAGCCTGAAGGCCCGACAACGGTGACAAACTCACCTGGATTAATTTCAAAGGAGACTCCGCCGAGGGCTCTAGTCCCATCAGGAAATGTCATGCCGACATCATTAAATGCGAGCGCTCCTGCCACACCGAAAGAATAGTTGAAGATTTACTGTTAAACAAAAAATGGGCAACTTATCCCGGTTAATTCTTTGTTAAGTGGGTGAGTCTGCCCCGATACATCACCATTGACCGGTTCGACCGATTGGCAATTGCCTCTCGCAGCGAATCTGCTTGTGTCAACATCAAATCTGCACGGTCGCCGATTTTGAGCTGAGATTGCGCCGTACCGATGACAGATTTTGCTGTGTTCGATATCGCCTCGAAAGCATCGCTGGGTAATTGATGTGCAGCGAGCACCATCAAGGCGGCAGTTTCAAGTGGGTCTCCACTGCCAAGTGGATTAAACGGATCTTGCAAGTTATCGGCACCTGCCGCAACACGAACACCCGCCATGCGCAACTTAGATATAGCCGTAAGCCCGCGGGGTGATGCGGTTAAGTTTTCGCGACCTTGCAAAAATAAATTGGTGTGCGGCAAAGCGATTACACCGATATTGGCTTGGGCGACTTTTTCGCTTATTCGTTGCTGAACATCTTCTGTTTGCATCCCGAGACTGACACAGTGACTAGCAGTGACCGAATGCGCAAATTTTGTAGCTATGACACGCTCGGCAAGATCTTCAAGTGAAACTCGATGTGCATCAGTGTGTTCATCGGTATGCAAATCAAGACTGCAACCTAGTTCGCTGGCGAGTTGTAATAACGCGATATTTGCGCCGACAGGTTCCACATCAAGATGGGGACAACCTCCAAGAATGTCTGCACCGAGTTTTATTGCCTGTCTGCCGAGAGCAAGATTGTTGGAGCCCTGCTCTCCGGATAAAGGCCAGCCAAGCAACGCAACGATCTGCATTTCAACAATTTCGCGTGTTCGATTTCGCACTTCAAGCAACGCTTCAATTGAGTCAAGTGAATTCCATTCGGTCACATCGGCGTGAGTTCTGATTGCGGTCACGCCGTTAGAAACCATCAATCGAACTGCGCGTTCGGCGCGTGCGATCGTGTCATCAACAGTGATCTGATCTCGCCCCGACTCCATCGCATTAATCGCGCCCATCAAATCGCCAGTTGGGTTGCTGATTCTTTCGGATAAAAAAGCTTTATCCAGGTGCGCATGTGGTTCGGCTAGTGAAGTTGTCAACAACGCACCGTTCGCATCAACAAATTGTTTGCTTCGGGCATTATCGGGTGATTTTTCAGCAACAGTTATCGACGCGATTACTTCATGATCAACAGCGACGTCAAAGAACTCATCAGGTCGATCGACAAGTCGACAGCTTCTGATTAGCACGAGGCTAGATCTAAATCAATGGTTGAAGATTTGGCAACGATCGACGTTCGATTTTCTCTCCAAGTCGAGGAAAAATCTCGTCAGCGATGAAATGCATCTGTTCGTTCATCTCATCACGGCTCACGCCTGGATAATCAAAGAAAAAGCAAATGTGTTTTAGATCAAGCAAATCGCGCCAAAAGCCAATCGTGTCGACAGCATCATCAAATGAGCCAACGATCTGAATCTTCTGGTCAATCGACTCTTGCACAGTCGGGCAGTGGTTGAAAGCAACCTTGCTGCCGTCGGGGTTGCGGTAAGAAGAAAATCGACCATACGGCGACAGAAAGTTTGCAAACTCATCGTGACCAGGCTTGCCTTTGATCATTGCCTTTTCGCGGGTCTTTGCGCAGTGCATATTGATCACCAACATTCGGTCTTCGCCAGGCGCTACTGGAGTTCCGACCTGTTCGCGAATTTCGGCGTAGCGATCCCACTTTTGCTTTTGGCTGTCAGCGTTTTGCAGCCAGTACACCGCTTTGTGTCCAACTCTTGGTACATATTCAATTGTCTCAGGAGACGTAACCGGTTGATAAACATCAATGTGGCGCAACGGTTTTGGAATCAAAGTTAAATCGTCGACATAACTTCCACGGTCAGGAATATCATCCGGAGGAAAAACAAAATGCTTGCCGCGATACGAGAATCGTTCGTTGTACCAAGCGAGTTTGATTATCTCAAGGCTTTCTTCGAACACTTCTCGGTTGATGCGATCATGTTCAGCACTCATTGCGTTGTCTCCAGATGCAACAACAGTGCCGAGACTCCAGGCTTCGCGAGGCACAGTGCCACGACCAACGCCGAACTCCATTCGTCCACCGGTGACGATGTCGGCGAGAGCGAAGTCTTCGGCCAGACGAAGTGGATGCCACTGCGGAACGACGTTGAACATTTGACCTAATCGAAGATCTTTTGTGACACTAGTTAAGTGTTGTCCGAACATTATGAGATTCGGCAACACCTCGTAACCTTCAAACTGAAAATGATGTTCAGTCAGCCACATCGTGTCAATGCCAACTTGGTCGGCAGTTTTGGCCCACGAAACGAGGTTTTTGTAACACTCAATCACGCTGTCGTTTCCGTATCTTCGTTTTGTCGGCGCTACTTTGCCGGCGTCATCCATCGGAACTGTGCAAAAGAAGTTTGCGTCTACTCTCATGGTCTTAGAGTACCTCAGTTGGCATGCCAACACGAATTATCTAGAAGTACTTTTTTTAAAATTTCGAGCCGGTCAGTCATGATTCCATCGACGCCTAAATCAAGTAAACGCTTCATCTCAATGGGGTCATCAATTGTCCAGACATGAACCTGAAGATCAGCGCGGTGAGCCGCGTCAACAAATTTTCGATCCACAATTGTCAGCGGACCCTGGCTTACTGGTACTTGTGCCGCATGAATGTTGCGAAACTTGCTTGTTGTTTTAACCCAACTCCCGAGCCGCAACTTGGTGACATCACGCGGACCCATCGAAGTGCATAGTTTGTCGCCGAATGCTTCTCGCAAATGATTCAGGCGCCGATCGCTGAATGAGCCAATACACACTCGTTCGAATAGATCGCCGCGGGCGAGTCTGGTTTCAAGTGGTTGTAGTGCTTGGTCTGATTTACAGTCGATGTTGATGTGTGCAGTGGGCCAAGTTGCAATCAAATCTTCAAGCAACGGAATCGGTTCAATCCCGTTGACCCGTGCCTGTGAAACTTCTGCATAGTCGAGTTCACTGATTTTTCCTGGTCGGCCGCAAGTTCGCGACAAATCATCGTCGTGAAACGCAAGTAATACACCGTCGCGCGTGACATGCACATCCGTCTCTATATATATGTATCCGAGATCCATTGCTTTTTGAAAGGCTGGCATCGTGTTTTCGGGAGCATCGCTGGCACCGCCACGATGGGCAAAAGCAATTGGTGTCTTGTGTTTTAGAAAGGGATGTAACACGACGGCGAAGTTGCTGCTCGCGACCGACTAAATCGCGCGCCCTGCATTCTTCCAATATTCGTCTTTGAGTAGCCGCTTGTAGAGTTTGCCCGTCGGGTGGCGCGGTAACTCGGTGCGAAAATCAATTGAATGTGGGCATTTCAGATCAGCCAAAGATTCTCTGCAGAAGGCTTTCAGTATTCGTTCAAGTTCGTCTGCTTGCGCTTGTGTCGTCGGCATCTCAGCAGGTTGCACAACTGCTTTAACTTCTTCACCGAACTCGTCGTTAGGGACGCCGAACACAGCAACATCTACGACGCTCGGATGATTTATCAAAATATTTTCGGCTTCTTGTGGATAGATATTTACGCCACCCGAAATAATCATGAATGCTTTGCGGTCGGTCAGGTATAAATAATTATCAGCATCGAGATAGCCGACATCACCAAGAGTCGTCCATCCACGACCAAGAGGATCTCTCGAACTCTTAGTTTTTTCAGGATCATTGTGATATTCGAAAACAGCTTTGCTCTCGAAATAGATTGTGCCCGGTTCAAGAGTCGGCAGCTCATTGCCCTGATCATCGCAAATATGAATCACAGCGTTGATCGAGGTGCCAACTGTGCCAGGGTGGGCGAGCCACTGCTCTGAATTGCAGTAAACAAAACCGTTGCCTTCGCTACCGGCGTAGTACTCATGAATTATTGGTCCCCACCAATTAATCATTTTGTGTTTCACTTCGATAGGACACGGAGCCGCTGCATGCATCGCGCAACGAAGACTCGTCATGTTGTAATTAAGTCGTGTTGCCTCGTCGAGTTTGAGCATCCGCACGAACATCGTTGGCACAAGTTGCGAATGAGTTACCTTAAAACGCGCAATAAGTTTGAGGTATTCTTCCGGGTCAAAGTGCTCCATGATTATCGCCGTGCCACCAAGTCGTTGCGCAGTCATTGTGAAACGCAATGGAGCCGAATGATAAAGCGGTGCAGGTGAAAGATAAGTAGTTTTTTCGTCCATCGCGAAAAGCATTTGGCACAGAGAAGTCAGTCCAGTTGGCGAACCGAGAGGCGTCATTGCCAACCCGAGTTTGACCCCCTTTGGACGACCTGTCGTGCCACTTGAGTAGAGCATGTCAACGCCATCGATTCGATTAGGCAACTCTGCAGTTGATGCTTCGGCGACTGCATCTTCAAACGAGTCGTACCCAGCAACTGTTCCGTCAAGCATTAATCGCAGGTTCACCTTCGGTGTTCTTGAATTGAGTTCAATGGCTTGCTCAGATTTGTACTTGCTCGTGATAAATGCTTTTGCGCCACAATCGTCGACGATGTAACTAAGTTCATTGGTCGTTAAACGCGATGAGCAAGCCGTGTAGATCAGACCCGCATAGTGGCAACCCCAAAGAATTTCAAAATAACGTGGATGATTCTCTAGGCAAAATGCGATGTGGTCGCCAACTTTTAGGCCCGCATCGCGCAAGACATGGCTCAGTGCATTGGCGCGCGAATCGAGTTCAGCAAATGTTGTGACCTCTCCAGTTGAAGCCATGATTACTGCCGGTCGGTCAGGCGTTTGCTTTGCTACTGATCCAGGAAACATAAAAGCAAACTACTCAATACAGGTTAAAAAGCAACAATCAGAAAGGATCGAAAACAACATGGATAACTTACCATTGTGAATAACTCAGAAGCTTTCAGGGCAATCGTTGAAAATATAACTGAGGATCTGCCCTTGGATCGTGCCGTGGCATTAATCGCGGGTATTGCAAACGAAACAGTTTTACCTTCAGAAATATTGTTGAAATTCGATGAAATATCCGCGGCGTGCGAGGCCACATCGGTTTTGGCTTTAATGGAATATCTTTTTGGTCCCGGTAAGTTCGCGGGTAACACGATCAACTTTCACGACCCTGCGAATTCATTGTTTGACAGCGTGCTCGGTCGAAGGTTAGGAATACCGATCTCATTAAGTGTTTTGGCTATTGAAGTCGCAAAACGTAAGAGTTTCGAATTATTGCCGATTGGCATGCCTGGAAATTTTCTCGTGCAAAGCAGCGAAGATGGTGATCAATATTTCGACCCATTTCGTGGAGCGAACCCGATTAATTCTCAAGCGTGTGCTGAGTTGTTTCTCAGTCTTAATCCTCTCGCGTCCTGGTCCGATAGTTATCTCAAACCGGTAACGAATCGAGCGGTAATCATCAGAATGTTGACGAACCTCAAAATGATCTATATACAAACGAATAATACTGCCGGGTTGCGGTGGGTGATGAGGTTGCGTCTAATGTTTCAAGAAGTCGCAGATTCAGAAAAAGATCAGTGGGCGCGGCTGATGAGATCTACAAACTGAAACTGATAAATTCAATTCGATTAAATTAGACAAAATAATTAAGGGGTTTTATGACGGCAACTGAAGCAGAGACGATAATTTCTGATGTTGAAGTTCAGCGTCGTGTCGACAAGTTGATCAGCGACTTTCCACCCAGCTTAACCACCTCGACTAAATTTCTCGGCGCACAATTCGATGCGGGGCTGGCGTGGGTACATTTCGCGGTAGGTAGTGGCGGACTAAACACTTCGCCAAAGCACCAAAAAATTGTCAACGAAGCAATCGCTGCTGCAGGTGGGCCATCAAGTTATATGCGTAACCCAATCGGTTACGGAATGTGTGCGCCAACTATTTCGCAATGGGGTACACCTGAACAGGTCAAAAAATATATGCGACCGTTATTCACGGGTGAAGAGATTTGGTGTCAGTTATTTTCTGAGCCAGGTTCTGGGTCAGATTTTGCTGGATTATCCGCCAAGGGTGTGCGCGATGGCGAAGAATGGTTAATCAACGGACAAAAGGTATGGACGACCCTTGCTCATTTATCAAAATGGGGTCTATTGGTGGTTAGAACCGATGCGCAGGCAGTGAAACACGCCGGGTTAACAGCAGTGATCGTTGATATGCAAGCGCATGGTGTCGAAGTGCGACCTTTGCGTCAGATAACTGGTGAAGCTGAATTCAACGAAGTGTATTTTACTGATGTTCGAGTTTCAGTTGCCGAAACTCTGGGCAAAGCTGGTGACGGTTGGCGAGTAAGTTTGACGACTTTGATGAATGAGAGAGTTGCAATCGGTGGTGCGATACCGCGCAAAGCAACAGGCCCGATTCGCGAAGCAGTGAAATTATGGCAGGCCTTGCCAAAAGATCAAAAGTCAAATGCGACGCAAGATCAACTGATGAAGTTGTGGATAAAAGCAGAAGTCTTGCGGCTTACGAATATCCGCGCCGGGCAGAACCGTCGCATCGGTACGCCTGGCCCAGAAGGCTCAATTGGCAAAGTTGCCAGTGCTGAACTCAATAAAGACACATATGAGTTTTGCGTCAATCTATTAGGCGCAAATGGAATGCTTTATGGAAGTTATGCACTCGTTCGCCCTGAGACAGCGATGAGTTTCGACTCAGTGCCAAAAGCATTTCTCAGAAGTCGCGCCAACAGTATCGAAGGCGGCACGACTGAAGTGATGAAAAATATCCTTGGAGAACGAATTTTGGGTTTGCCAGGCGATGTACGTGTTGATCGCGACAAGCCATGGCACGAAGTGCCAAGAAATTAGCAGCACGAAGTGCCGTGAAATTAGCGCGTGAAATTAGCGCGTGAAATTAGCGCGTGAAATTAGCTAACTAATTAGCAAGCAGAGCCAAAACTCTGCTGGCAGCGGTTTTTCTATCATCAACAATTTTTCGTGACACATAAGATCCGCCGAGCATTGCCGTCGCAACGAGTTCAATACTCGTTTGCAATTGACGAATGTGTCGTGGCGGTGGAAAGTATTCATCTTCTTGGGCGATTTTGATTTCGCGAACGCCCTTGGTTGGCGCCAGTATTTGAATTATCTCGGCGACAAGTTCTTCAGGTGCCGAGGCACCCGCTGTCACGCCCACTGTGCCTGAGAAGTTTTTCGGAAGTTCACTTGCATCGTTGACACGGTAAACATTTTTACAACCAACGTCTTTAGCGAGTTTTTCGAGCGCGCGTGTGTTCGACGAATTATCTGATCCGATGACGATTATTGCATCGCACTCTCGGGCAATCTGCATTAACGCGCCTTGTCTATTCGTAGTGGCGAAGCAAAGATCACTCTTACCTGGCGACCAGACTTGTGGGTACTTAAGTCGCACTGCGTCGGCGACATCCTTCCAGTCGCGATGTGACAGAGTTGTCTGAGCGAGAATCGCAACGGGTTCGTTGAATTGTTCGAGCGCGTCAACCTCGGCCAAAGTTTCGACACGAGAAATTGAATCAGGTGCAACTGCCATAGTGCCGACGGCTTCTTCATGCCCATCGTGGCCGATGTAAACAATTCTGTAACCCTTATTCGCTCGAGTTTTTACTTCGTGGTGAACCTTGGTCACCAGAGGACAAACAGAATCAACGACATAGCTACCAAGTTCGCGAGCGGCTGTCACAACTTGCGGCGCGGAGCCGTGTGCTGAAAGCATTATCGGGCGACCTTTTGGAATCTGATCAAGATCATCGACAAAGACGACTCCCAGACTTTTGAAACGATCTACGACGATTTTGTTATGAACGATCTCGTGATAGCAGTAGACAGGTTCATCGAAAGTGCGAACCATCCACGCCAAAGCTTTGATCGCCATTTCAACTCCGGCACAAAAACCACGAGGCGACGCAAGGATAACTTCGTCGACGTTATTCATCGCTTCGAAGAATACCTTGTCAATGCAACGGTAAACTGCAGGCGTGACAACATCCCTAGCAACAGTTGTCATTGTCGGGCGCCCAAATGTGGGTAAAAGCACTTTGTTTAATCGTTTTATGGGTTCTCAAGTGGCGATCGTTCAAGATACGCCGGGTGTTACGCGCGACAGATTTGAGCGTCAAGTTGAGTGGCAAGGGCGTCATTTCAATGTTGTTGATACAGGTGGATGGATGCCTGGCGGGACAGAACTTGACGGCAAAGTAAGCCGGCAAGTCGAATCGGCCGTGAAAGAAGCAGATCTCGTGTTGTTTGTTGTTGATTCAACCGTCGGTGTTTTAGATGATGACCAAGCAATTGCAAAGTGGCTACGCACAAGCGGTAAAGAAGTTTTGGTTGTCTCAAATAAAGTTGACACAGATAAACGCGAGTTCGACAAATGGGAGTTTCTTTCACTCGGGCTTGGCGATCCGTTTCCGGTTTCAGCACTGCATGGACGCAAAGCCGGCGATGTTTTAGATGAAATTTTAATTCGTGTTCCGCGACGAGATGGTGATGACGAAGTCGAAGTAGAAATTGAGCGACAAGGTCCAAATCGAACGCCTGGTATCCCAAGAGTCTCGATAGTTGGTCGACCGAATGTTGGCAAGAGCACACTTTTTAATCGCCTCGTCGGGCAAGATCGTGCAGTCGTCCACGACATGCCTGGTACAACTCGAGATTCGATTGACACGGTTGTCGAAACGCCAGATGGGCCGATGATGTTTGTCGACACTGCCGGAATGCGCAGACGAAGTCGTGTAGATGAATCAACGGAGTATTACTCGTTCGTTCGTGCGTTGCGAGCCGTTGACGAATCAGACATTGCGTTACTCGTGATAGATGCAACCGAAGGTATTACGAGTCAAGATCAAAGACTCGCTGAACGAATTGATGCGTCTGGTAGCCCTGTGGTCGTAGTCCTTAATAAGTGGGAGATGTTAAACGCAGATCAGCGTGCCGAAATAGATATTGAAATTGGTCGTAAATTATTTTTCGTTGGTGATGCTCCAGTATTGAAGATGTCAGCGCTAACTGGTAAGGGTGTGCAGAAGTTGCGACCAGTGTTGCAAGATTCAATTGAGCAATATCATCGTCGAGTACCAACTCGAGATGTCAACAGGGTGATTGCTCGTGCCCAACAACAGCAACCAGCGCCAAGCGGCGGTCGAGTGTTGTATGCACTACAGGGTGCATCTGATCCACCGACGTTTACTTTGTTTGTTAATAAAGAGTTACCGCCAACATATTTGCGATATCTCGAACGATCAATTCGAGAAGGTTTCGAATTCGGTTCAGTGCCGATCAAGATTCGCGTACGTAAGCGGGCAGAGTAGAGATCGATGCCGTGGTGTGAGCCTTGCGCAAAATATTTTGCACCGACGGCGCTGACTACATCGGGGGATTGTCCAAGTTGTGGTGTGCGCGCAATTTCCGCTGATATTAATGGTCGAGTTACGGCCAAAAATCTTGACCTTCGTGCTCTTGCATCGGCTGGCGACCCAGGTTCAGAGAAAGTTCCATGGCACTTTAAGTTGCTGGTTGTTGCGCTCGTTATTTATTTAAGTTGGCGAATAGTGTCGTTGTTTATATGACTTCCGTAGAGTTGGTGAGGTTGCGGGCTGTAGCGCAGCTTGGTTAGCGCGCTTGTCTGGGGGACAAGAGGTCGTGGGTTCAAATCCCGCCAGCCCGACAAGTCTGTGTTTTACATTTTAAAATTTATTTATTATAAAAAGGGGAATAATGAAATTAGCAGATCGCTTGAATCGTTTAGGCACAGAGACTGCATTCGCTGTTGCCGCAACTGCGGCTGATTGGGTTTCAAAAGGCAATGAAGTTTTTCCATTTCACCTCGGAGATTTAAACCTTGCGACTCCCGAAAATATTTCAGCGGCGATGCAACGAGCAGTGATTGAAGGTAAAACGGGTTACTGCCCGAACGCAGGCATCGCGCCATTGCGTGCGGCATTAGCCGAGAGTCTCGGGCGACAACGTAACGTAACGTTCTTGCCAGAAAACATTGCGGTGCAACCGGGCGGCAAACCAGTTATCGGTAAATTTTTGCGAAGCGTGATGAACCCTGGTGATGAAGTTTTATATCCAAATCCGGGGTTTCCGATTTATGAAAGTCAAATTGAGTTCAACGATGGTGTAGCTGTGCCATACCGTTATCTAGATACCGAAAACGGTTTTCAAATTGATTTGGATTACTTGGCTTCGAAAATTACTTCAAAAACGAAAGCACTGATTCTTAACGATCAACAAAACCCGCTGGCGGCTGAGATGACCGATACTGAGCGCCAAGCGCTTGCAGACTTGGCAATCAAACACAATCTGTGGGTTCTTTCTGATGAGGCGTATTACGACATCAGATATGCCGGCGAGAGTAAGAGCATTGTTTCGCTGCCAGGGATGTTAGAGCGCACCGTGATCTTGTATACATTTTCGAAAAAGTTCGCGATGACTGGTTGGCGTTTGGGTGCCGCAATTGGCCCGAAAGACCTAGTCGATCGAATTTCAAAACTGAACACTAACGAAGAAAGTTGCACCGCTCAGTTTGTGCAATGGGCCGGTGTTGAGGCAATTACTGGTGATCAGTCTGGCGCAAACGAATTGGTACGAGTGCTCAAAACTCGCCGCGATGCGACAATCGCCGGGATTCAGACAGTCACGGGAATGCGAGTGCATACGCCAAATAGTGCTTTTTATGTATTTCCAGAAGTGACCCAAACAATGGCTCGCACTGGTCACGACGATGTGGCGAAATTTGCTGCCGATGCGTTGCACAACTCTGGAATGTCGTTTTGTACGCGTAAACATTTTGGTCGCCCAGCCGACAATGAAAAGGGCAATTACATTCGACTTGCCTACAGCGGTATTAATAATCCACAAATTGATAAAGGCCTTTCGCGTCTTGCTGAATGGGTCAATTCAAAATGAGTGCACGAATTGTTGTAACGGGCAAGATTCCGAGCGCCGGATTAAAGGCGCTGCACGACGCAGGTTTTTCGCCAATCACATGGAATCACGATCATCAGATAACTCGTGCCGAATTACTTGAATTCGCTAAAGGCGCCGAGGTTTTGATCACATTACTTACAGAAAAAGTTGACGACGAATTACTAGATGCCGCGGGGCCGCAACTAAAAGCTGTTTGTAATGTCGCAGTTGGCTATAACAACATTGATGTTGCCGCATGTACGCGACGTAATGTTCGTGTGACAAATACGCCCGGTGTCTTGACAGATGCGACTGCGGATATTGCATTCGCACTCATTTTGATGGTGACGCGCCGTCTTGGTGAAGGTGAGAGAGTTATTCGTGGCACTGAACCCTGGCAATGGGGGATGAATTACATGCTCGGCGCCGGAATCCAAAAACGCCAACTCGGCATTATTGGTATGGGCGCAATTGGTATAGCGACTGCGCGTCGTGCTAGAGCCTTTGGCATGACTATCGCATATTTCTCGCGTTCTCCGATTGACCCGAAGATTGCCGATGAGTTGAATGCAACGCAGTTATCGCTTGATGATCTATTGGCGAGCAGTGATGTTGTTTCAGTGCACTGTCCGTCTAATGAGTCGACACATCATTTAATTGGTTCAGCACAACTTAATCAAATGAAAAAGACAGCATTTTTAATTAATACAGCGCGCGGACCGATCGTTAATGAACAACAACTTGTTGATTCGCTTGATTCGGGTGAAATAGCGGGGGCTGGTCTTGATGTTTTTGAGTTCGAACCTAAAGTCAATGCTGGCTTGCTGACTCGCGAAAATGTCGTGCTCATACCGCATTTAGGTTCAGCCACACAAGAAACTCGAGCGGCGATGGCCACCTTGGCAGCTAGTAATGCGATTTCTATTTGTAATGATCAAAAACCGCCGACGCCAGTTAACTGAATAGTAAAACAGATTTAATATGCGGGGTCTCGGAACGATTATTAATACGGCAACAGTTCTGGCTGGCGGTGGTCTCGGATTATTGATTGGTAATCGAATTCCGGATCGAATTCGTGTGATCATCGTTCAGGTTATTGGTCTAGTCACAATCGCAATCGGTTTGCGAGATGTGATCAATACAGACAACATGGTTTTTCCGTTGGTTGGCATGGTCTCGGGTGCGATTATCGGTGAACTTTTGCGAATTGAAGACCGGCTCGAACAGTTGGGTGAAGTCCTGCGACGGAAATTTACTAAACCTGAAAGCGAGAGCAAATTTGTTACAGGGTTTGTTACGGCGACTCTCTTGTTTTGTGTAGGGCCGCTTACGATTCTTGGAGCGATTGAAGATGCCAGCGGCAAGACACCTCAGTTGTACATAATCAAAGGCACGCTTGATGGTTTTATGATGATCATTTTTTCGGCTCTGTATGGAGTTGGTGCGATTTTTAGTGCCGCCAACGTGTTCGTAATACAAGGGTCGCTAACTCTCTTTGGTACCAGTCTTGATACTTTATTGAACGACCGAATGCGCTTAGAACTATTTTCGGCCGGTGGTTTAGCAGTTTTAGCGATAGGTCTTAATTTGCTTGAAATAAAGCGAATTCGCCTGGGCTCTCTACTACCGGGACTGGTTATCACACCGCTTTTGGTTTGGCTGTTTGCCACTCCGAATGGAGTCTTTTAACAGTCGCTTGATATCCGCCAATGTTATTGACTTGCTGGGTAACATTGTTACGAGAAAAAATCTAAGGAGAACCATGTCAAGCAAAAACAGCAAAGTTAACGCCAATCCGGCGAACCTGGGTGGGTCTGTGAAAAAGTTCGCTCTACCTGCATTGGTTTCCGCGGTCGTCGCTCTTGTCGCAGGTGGCGTATATGCAGTTAGCGCTACGCCAGCAAATATCACAGTTTGTGCTGCGAAGAGTAGTGGCGCTATGCGCTATTCGCCATCTGGCGGTTGTAAGAATGCAAAAGAAACCAAGTTGGTTCTAGGTCAACAAGGTCCTGCTGGTGCAACAGGTCCTGCTGGTCCTGCTGGTGCAACAGGTACTGCTGGAGCGACTGGTGCGACTGGTGCGACTGGTGCCGCTGGATCAATGACAACTCAATCTTCGTTTGAAATCAAAACTTCTAGTTACACATTGGCTCTCACAGACGCGGGTAAATTTATTTATTCGCGTTCATCGCCAACCTTGGTTGTACCGAATAATTCTGCGGTTGCCTTTCCAATTGGTACAAGAATTGAAGTCGGTCAATTAGGTGCCACAAGTGCAAACATAATTTATGTGACACCAAATGGTGGCGTAACAATTAACGACCAGGCCCTTAACAGCACTGGTACTGCAGTTTCTCAAACTTTCGATCGCGGAGCGTTTCAACTTGGTTTACTAGTCAAAGTAGGGACGAACGAATGGCTGTTCCTTCGCTCCCCAGATGAGAACGCATCAAACACATGAGTTCTAATCGAATTCAAAAAATAGTTGTCTGCGCTTTCGCTGCAGTAACCGCGTCGTTAGTTGGCAACTTTGTTGTCGCTTCAGCGCTTAATGACTCAGTTTCAATTTGTGTAGCAGTCAAAGACTTTAGTCTGCGGTACAGCGAGAATAAAGCATGTAAAACGGGTACAGAGACGCTGTTGACACTTAACGAAACTGGATCAGCAGGTTTGACTGGCCCAAAGGGTGCGGCTGGAGCAACAGGCCCGATCGGAGCGACTGGCGCGACTGGTGCCGCTGGTGATTTCGCGACGACCTACTCGATTCGAGAGGTATCAATAACTCACACTGTGCAAGCAAGTGACGCTGGCAAATTGCTTATCTCGCGTGATGGAACGACAATCTTTTTGCCGACTAACGCCTCAGTTCCAATCGCAATCGGAACTCGAATTGATATTGCTAATCGAAAGAGTTTCTTGACTGTTTCACCTGCTTCTGGTGTGACGATTAATTCATTAGCAGCGGCAATTAGTTTTGATACAGGCAACTATCAAATGGGGATGATAATGAAAATCTCAGCTGATGAATGGGTATTCATGTCTTCACCTGATGAGTTCCCCTGATCATTAACGTTTTGAATAAGAGTTGTGTGCGGGCGGTTTAATTCTTTAGCTAATGGCGCAGATTTTGCGAAAGCGTTTAATGCAACTCTAAATGGCGAGCAACTTGAGGCTAATTACAATGTCACCCCGACTACTGAGGTGTACGCCTTAATCTCGCAACAAGTTGAGCGATCTCATTTGCTAGCTCTGTCAGTTTTTAATTGGGGACTTGTGCCTTCTTGGGCGAAAGATAAAACAAAGGCAGCAGGCATGATAAATGCTCGTTGTGAAACTCTGACTGAGAAGCCAAGCTTTAGAAATTTGATCGCTCGTTACCGATGTGTTATCCCAATGCAGGGTTTTTATGAATGGAGTATCACCAATACAAACACTTCTAGGCCGACGAAACAGGCACATTATGTTTC
>JBAXAW010000022.1:0-20727 GCA_037142305.1 Actinomycetota bacterium | reverse complement strand
ATTCGCGACAGTTCGCGAAACCCACTTCATGGAGATCATCTCCGTCAAGACCCCACGAAAGCAGATCGATGTATTCATCACCGTTTATGAGCATCTCTTGTACCAACGGCCCTATTGCTGACTTTATACAGGTTTCAGCGCCAATAACGTCAATGATCCTGATACAAGATCGATCATTCGCAAATAGCCGGCGAAAGAATAAAAATCCAACAGTTTTAGCGTTCAGCATTACTTCGCGTACCTCGTAATTGAACCTCGGATGATTAAAGTAACGATGGCATAAATAGTCAACATCTTTCAAAGTTTTAGCGAATTCCAATTTTGAAGCGGCATTGCGCAATTCTTCGTCTGATTTTATTACCGCAAGCGAAGACGCGGCTGAATCCGATGACTGTGAGTAAAAACTAGACACAGGTCGATTTTTGATGATTCTAAAATCAGCGATTTCATTGTTAACTATCACATGATGGCTCATAGCGTCAAATGAGTAACCTAAGAATTTGAAAAATTCTCCTGCTTCTATAGTAGTGCCAGTAGAGAAAATACTTCTTGGTTTAAGTTCATCTATCAAAAACCTCAAGACTGCTATTCCAGCCTTGTATTTTCGCAATTGGGCATCAGAACGTGATTTCCACATTGATAACGAAATACGTGAATGCATAGCGTCTGAAGGAATGTATCCAAGAATTGCTATGACTTCGTTTGATTGTGGATCAAATGCGATAACGAAGTTGAGTCGACCGTCTTTTTCAAGGTACATGTATTCGAACAATTCTCTATCGCGCGAGAGAATATGCCCTTGCTTCCAGTGCTCTTCAATGAACTTGGTAACAGTGCTTACATCCGCGTAGTCGCCGAAGCGCAAAATGAGACGCGGATCTGAACTAGTTTTCGCCACCATTGATAAAAATATTCTGGCCGTTGATAAACGAAGACTGCGGAGACAACAAAAACTCAACCGAATCTATAACTTCAGCGACTGTGCAATGACGTTTCATTGGGTGCTTATTCGAAATATCTTTGCGCAAAAACTCTGGGAAGTGCTCTACATACTTGGTCTCAACGAAGGACGGCGACACAGCATTGATTCGCAAATCATTGCCTGAATATTCTGTGGAAAGCGAATTAACCAGACCTAGTAGGGCAAATTTCGAAGTGATATATGAAGTCTCTCCTTTTTTAGGCGATCTAAGCATGTCGGTAAGCATCAGTACTACTCGAATTTGTCGCTCATTGTGTTTTCGAGTTGCCACAACTTTTGTCAATAATGACATGATTGATAGAAAGTTTGTTTGATAATCAGCAAGCAACTGCTCAGGGGTATTTGAAGAGAATTTTTGCATGCGCATCGACGCTGCAGCGAAATGCACAACTTCATCGACTTGAGAAAAATCAATTCTGTTATCAAAATCATTCAAAAAGTCGGTTGTTGCAAGATCTGTAATCACATTAATAATTCGAGAATCCTTTGATATCTCGGACGACAATGGTTGCCGACTAACCGCAATAATCTTTGCATCACTGGATAGTCTCGCAATAAGTTCTTGCCCAAACGAAGATGACGCTCCCGTGATCAATATTGTTCGACTCATCTAACTACGACACCAATTTTTGCACGGATACACACTTCGCTATTTTTGTTTGTCATTGTCGCATCTATCTTCGCTGATTTGCATGCGGGACTCAACTGGGAAATAGAGCCGTCAACCGTCACCTCGTCGTTTATAAATACTGGCTTCGAAAAAACGACCGAGATATCTGTTAGCAGGCAATTCTCGCCGGGAAGATGCACACCAACTAGTTCGGAAAATAGAGAAGTACAGAGCATTCCATGCGCAATCTGATCTTTGAAGCCAGATCTACGCGCGTAGTCACAGTCAATGTGCAACGGGTTCGAGTCACCCGAAACCTGGGCAAAGCTATCAATCATTTCGCCGTTAATCTTGCGTTTGAACTGGGCTGACATACCAACAAATAGGTCATCAAAGCCATAATGGTTCATTGATTAACTTTTACCAATATCAAATCAACGATTTCGCCAACATTCTGCAAATCTTCTACTTCGTCAAGTGCGAACTGAATCTCAAAGGTTTGTTCCATCGCCATTAGCAGCCGGATTTGAGCCAACGAATCCCAATCGGCAATGTCAGATGCCGATGTAGCACCATTAATTGACAGATTGTCATCCGAAAAAACAGTTCTAAATATCTCGGTGCACGAGTTGAGAACATCTTGCGAAGATTTCATTAACTAAATACTACTTTCATTGGCAGTTCGCTAGGTATCACCGGCATTTCAATGTCTACGAAACACGTACCGTCAGCAATAGATTTATCAAACAATCCCAATGCGGCACCAGTACCGACGAAATATTCGTTTCTTGGTGTCCGCTTAAAGTCAAGACTGAAACTCTTAGTAGATCTAATTGCCGTTTCACGCTGTAAGGCCAGCAACATCGCATGCTCTAAATATCGATCAAAGGTTCGACAGCTCATCACCCAAATCTCAACTTTGAACGACCCGCCTTCGAACCGGCCGCCAACTACGGTAGTCAAACCATAATTTGTTAAATCATCCTTGAACTCGCCGACAAGCACTAGAGAGTCGGCGTCTTCTGTGAATCTCTTAATCTCTAGCGGGGTGCGTCGAACACCGTTCAAATTGAATTGGTTTGTCTTGTTAACCAACTGCAAAACTCGTTCAAGTTGATCGCTGGTCGGCTTACCGATTGTTGCCACAGCGTTTAAGTCTTTGAGCATCTGCATGTGGTCGTAAGTTGATGAGTTTTCCAACTTCTTAACGCGCGGAGTCGCTTGCGTCCCCTTGCGCGAAACATCTTCTTTGGTTATTTTGAATGATTCAAAATATCTTGGTCGTAAAACCGTACTTGAGTATTTCTCAGGGAATTTTGAGTCAAGCACAACAGACTCAATCTCGGGAAACTCAGTTTTTACTGCATGCACCTCAATCTTTGAATCATCAACAAAAACTAACGACCGACTTCCAATATTCAGCGTCTCAATGATTCGCTTAATCGCGACTGGCTTTGGGTCCCACGACGCCTCGATGACCGCGAAATCCTCTGGTTTAAGAATTGAATTGGGATGATTAAGACCAGACAAAGCATTTTTTATTTCGTTTTTAGTGCAACCGGCGATTAAGACACCCCTAGATACAAGGTCTTTGATCGTCAATTGAAACTCAATGAATGCTTTACCTCTTGAACTGTCCGGTCCTAATTCGATTCCGTTGACGCCAACTTCTCCAATAACACCACCCCACAGAGTGTTATCAAAATCCAAAACTAAACATTTTTTTGATTCACCAAGAATTGAAGTTATTATGCTCGCCAAACTGAAACCAAGTCTTGGATGTGCCATCGTCGATACCGCAAGCCCATATTGAATCCAGTCTCGCGAACTCCACCACTCGTCAAGTCCGACAGAAGCGCTCAGCGAGTTGAGATCATGAATCAATACCTGCGCAAAATTTTTACTTTCAGATACAAGTCGGCGATTAATTTCGTTCGTTACGTAGTTATGACCAATAGTCTCGGTTGCTTCACCATTACCTAACGCCGACTCAGGCGACAAATCAAAATTGTTGTGAATCAGCCAGCAATCAAATTGATCACTCAGTGATTTCCAGATTCTTAAACTTTGAGAAACTTCATCATCAACTAACGAATGCCCGTCATCGCTGGCTTCGAAACTACGCAAGTTACCAAAACTTTTCAAATTAACTCGCGACGAATGAACATAAATAATGTCAGGTTTAAACGCAATGAGTTCGGCACTTGGGTTCATCGCATCTATGAAAAAATTTCCGAAATTGCCTTCAAGAATCTCGGCCTTGATGCCGTTATTCAGCAAAAATAATTTGAGTAGTCGTGAGACCAGCGAAGTTGTTGATCCACTCAAAATAGCTATTTTGCATTCGGCAATTATTGCTTTATCTTTAAGATTCGCTTCAAATTGCAAGAGACTGGCCATGAACACGCCGCGATCTTTGACTGTCCACAGCAATGGAATCATTTCAGTTTGCGTGGGCGACATCTCGTTTACTTTTGGTCGCGAATTTGTTTAACAATCTCAAGCAGCGCGGGTGTTGCGGCAACAATTGGCGTGCGGCGATGTGAATGTTCTTGCACGATCAAATCTCTGCCCTGGTGCTCAACTATCAATGCGCCCGCCTCTTGACAAATCAGTGCGCTCGCCAAATAATCCCAAACACCATGTGTGTTGAAATCAATCCACGCATCAATCACACCGTCGGCGACTAAACAAATATCAAGAGCCGCAGCACCTAGCGCACGAAACTGACCCCACCTTGGCCGCTGCTTTGGAATACCCGATACACCAACAACCGCTTCGCCAAGATCAACACAACTACTTGGTCGCATCGCCTCACCGTTATGAAACGCACCACCGCCAGCAGTCGCCCAATAAGAATCACTTTGCATCGACTGATTGACAACAAGTCCCGCTCGCATTCCGTTTTTGTCGATTGCACACAATGCAGTTGCATACCAAGGCACGCCACGACTGGCATTTGTCGAACCATCAAGTGGATCCATAACGACGCAAATATCATCATCGCCGAACACGCCAGTGATTTCACTTTCTTCAGACAGCACGGCCACGCCCGCGCCATGCAAAACTTCAAGGGCTGCTGCGTCTGCGCGGAGATCTACCGAATATTGTGTTTCACGCAATCCAGACAACGACCAATCTTTGTTTGCACGTAACACGATTGAAACTGCATCAGCCGTTTCTCGAAGCACCGACAGAATTGATTCGTTTGTACTTGATTTAGATAGCCGTGTCACAATTTGTCCTCTAGAAAATTTCTAATTATTTGTGTTAATCGCCCGAAGTCACACTAATTGCCCGATCTATTTGACAGCAGGTATTCGGCTTTTGTCACTCCGGCAATGCTTAAAGCCCTAGTCTTATAGGGGTGAAATCAGCATTACGCAGTCTGATTGACGAATCGGTCACAATTATCCGAGAAGTCGCGGCAGAGTTCGAACGCCCAGCGATGTTGTTTTCGGGCGGCAAAGACTCGGTCGTAATGTTGCATCTCGCGGTACGTGCTTTCAGCCCAGCCCGAGTTCCCTTCCCAGTGATGCATATCGACACTGGCCATAATTTCGCCGAAGTTATCGAGTTTCGCGATCGAGCCGTGCGTGACCTAGATGTGCAACTCATTGTTGGCTCAGTTCAGGCATCAATTGACGCTGGCCGAATGCAAGACGCAACTGGGCCGCGCGCGAGTCGCAACCCGCTACAAACTGTGACTTTGCTTGACTCAATCAAGGAATATAAGTTTGACGCCGTGTTCGGTGGCGCACGCCGCGACGAAGAACGCGCTCGCGCTAAAGAACGCGTCTATTCACATCGCGACGCGTTTGGTCAGTGGGACCCAAAGACTCAACGACCAGAACTCTGGGGAATTTATAACGGCCGCCATAAGCCCGGTGAACATTTTAGAATTTTTCCGATTTCGAACTGGACAGAACTGGACATCTGGCAATTCGTTGCCGACTTCAACATCGATCTACCGAGTATTTATTATGCGCACCGTCGCCAAGTGTTTCGCCGAGACAACATGTGGATGGCGGTATCACCATTTTTGCAACCCGAAGAAGGCGAAACAATATCCGAAGAACTTGTGCGATTTCGTACTGTTGGAGATGCAACTTGCACAGCCGCAATTGAATCAAGCGCTGTATCAATTGACCAAGTAATCGCTGAGACTTCAGTTGCTCGCATCACCGAGCGAGGTGCGACTCGAGCCGATGACCGAATTTCGGAAGCTGGAATGGAAGATCGAAAGCGAACGGGATACTTCTAATGGAGCGATTACATTTCGCAACCGTCGGATCAGTTGACGACGGCAAATCAACTTTGATCGGTCGTCTACTTTACGACTCAAAAAGTATTTTTGAAGATCAACTAGAACACATCGAAGCAGTCAGCAAGCGCCGTGGCGATGACTATGTTGACTTGTCACTTCTCACTGATGGCTTGCGTGCCGAACGCGAACAAGGAATCACGATTGATGTTGCATATCGCTACTTCGCAACACCTAAGCGCAGTTTTATAATTGCCGACTGCCCTGGCCACATTCAGTACACGCGCAACATGATCACAGGCGCATCAAATGCTGATCTGGCGATCGTGCTTGTTGATGCACGAACTGGTGTCGTTGAACAAACTCGTCGCCACAGTTTGCTTGTTTCTTTGCTTGGTGTACCGCACCTCGTAATCTGCGTCAACAAAATGGATCTGGTTGAATACGATCAAGCAATTTTTGACAAAATCCGCGAAGAGTTTGAGACTTTTGCATCGCGTCTTGACTTGCGCGATGTGACATTTTTGCCGATCAGCGCACTTGCTGGTGACAATGTCGTCAGCCGTTCAGCAAACATGTCATGGTTTGAAGGCCCGACCCTATTGCATCATCTTGAAAATATTTATATTGCTAGTGATGACAACCGAATTGACACACGGTTTCCTGTGCAGTATGTAATTAGACCGCAACGCTCTGACACACCTGACTACCGCGGATATGCGGGGCGCGTTGCAGGTGGCATGTTGCGTGTCGGCGATGACATTATGGTTTTACCTTCGGGATTAACCAGCACAATCACTGGCATCGACTCGCCAAACGGCCCAGTTGAGCAAGCCGAACCGGGCCAAGCAGTGACAGTTCTTTTGAAAGATGACCTTTCAATTACTCGCGGCGACATGTTGTGTCGACCTAACAATCGCCCACGAACATCTCAAGAACTTGAGGCGATGCTGTGTTGGATGGATGACGCAGCGCCACTACAACTAGACAAGATTTATACGGTCAAGCACACAACGAAACTTGCGCGTGGAAAAGTTTCAAATGTTCTATATCGCCTGGATATTTCAAATCTGCATCGCGAAACAAATATTAAAGAATTGAAATTTAATGAAATCGGTCGGGTCACATTGCACACCACGAGTCCATTGTTCTTTGATGACTACCATCAGAACCGCACGACTGGCTCATTTATTCTTGTTGATGAATCGTCTGGGCAAACTGTCGCGGCTGGTATGTTGCTCTCGCCACGATCCTAAACTTGTATTTACTAGTGAGAGAAGCAAAATGAACCAACCGGTATGGCACGAACCAGGTGTGACCAGAGCACAGCGCTGGAATAGACACGGACTCGTTGGCGCAACTATTTGGTTAACCGGACTTTCTGGCTCAGGCAAATCAACCATCGCCACAGAACTTGCTCGCGAGCTGCTGAATACAAGTCGGCTTTCATACATTCTGGATGCCGATAATGTTCGCCACGGACTGAACTCAGATCTCGGATTCAGCGATGACGAACGCACTGAAAACATACGACGGATAGCCGAAGTCGCTTGCTTATTTGCCGACTCAGGCACTGTCGCAATAGTGCCGATCATCTCACCGTTTATAACTTCACGTGCACACGCGCGCAAAATTCATGAAGACCGCAACTTGAAATTCATTGAAGTTCATGTCGCAACATCACTTGAAGAATGTGAACGGCGCGATACAAAAGGCTTGTACGCAAAGGTTCGTAGCGGAGACTTGACGGGGCTAAGTGGCGTAGATAGCCCGTATGAAGTACCCGAATCACCGGATGTAGTTATCGGCGCAAACAATGAAACACTGCAACAATCGGTTGCGATGATCTTGGGCAAACTGCTAGTCGAAGCGGGTGCATGAAAGTGAAACAATAATTATGGTCAGCGATAAAGATTTTCTTCTCAAACCGTTTGCCGGCTTTTTGCTCGTCGCACCGAGTTTGAAAATTATGTACTGCCCAACTACGAAAGTTGCTTGCAGCAGCATCAAAATGTTGCTCGCCAAGGCCAGTGGTTCATATGACCAGTCGCGACTTGATCGTCTGATCAGCCCGCACATGGCTCGTTCGCAAACGATACATGAACTGGGCGTAAGCGGATTAACAAAACTCATTGACATGAAAGCAAAGCAGATCGATGAGATTTTGCACTCACCAGATTGGCTTCGGGTTTATGCGACTCGCGACCCACTGACTCGGGCCTACTCGGCGTGGGAGAACCGCATATTTTCTCGTGCGCCTGGCACGCCCGAAAAAGCAATAGAACTTTGCCAAGATCAAATCGTTGACGGTCGAATTAACATCACTGAAAGTTTTGCGATGTTTGCCAAAATGATCTCTGAGCAAACAAATGAGTTTATGGATGATCATCACTTCTTGCCGCAGTCGCACATTGTTCACCCCGACAAGTTCAACTACAACATGAACGTTAACGTCGAGCAATCATCCGAAATGCAAACACTGGTCGACGAAGTAAATCGTCGCGCTGGCACTGCACTAACTCTCGAACGACACAATGTTGGCTTTGGAATCAAACTTGAGCAAGTTTGTGATCAACATACTGCCAACCGTCTGCAGGCTGTATACGCGATGGATTACGAAATGTTTAAATTTGAAACTCACGCGTTTCCAGCAACTATTGCGCCATTGGTGTTGAGCGCTACTGAAACGGCGATGCTGCGGGGTTTTCGTGGGTCGATTGAAAGACTTCAGGCTGTGTCGTTCACGGCGCGCTCGCTTACTGGTTTTCGCTTCGGCTGGAGACAGATTTATAAATCAATAGTCCGTAACGCATCTTTTGGCAAGAAATATAACGATCCACAAAATCTGTTCTGGTAGTAGTTGATGACTGACAATAATTTAGCGAACATACAAATCGCGAAAATAGGTATCGTCACAGTTTCAGATCGTGCTTCGGCTGGCGTTTACGAAGATCGTGGCGGCCCAGCGATTCACGAATACTTCACCAAACATCTCTCAAACACGTGGCAACCTGTCGCCAGAGTCATCGCCGACGAAATTAACTCGATCACAGCAGCGTTGCGCGAACTCGCTGACGTTGAAAAGTGCTGTCTGATCGTGACAACGGGTGGCACAGGGCCAGCAGTACGCGATATCACTCCAGAAGCCACAGAGCAAGTTTGCGAAAAAATGATGCCAGGCTTTGGCGAACTCATGCGTGCGACTTCGCTGAAGGTCGTGCCGACTGCGATCTTGTCTCGTCAAACTGCCGGCATTCGCGGTGGTGCGCTGATCATTAATTTGCCGGGTAAACCATCCTCAATAGCCGAATGTCTTGACGCAGTTATGCCTGCAGTGCCCTACTGCATTGATTTAATTAACGGCCCACGACTTGAACTCGCAAACGGTCTCGTTGGTTTTCGCCCGAAGGGCAAATAACAATTCGCTAAAAGTTTTAGTGCGGCTCACCTGGCCGAAACGGCACACCAGCCATTGCTGGCGGTCGCAGTCGTTGAGTCGCGGTAGCCAAAACAATTAGCGTCACAACATAAGGCAAAGACTGAGTCAGTGATTCTGGAACCGTGTCAATCGTTCGATATGCGATTGTCGAAAGCACGAAGGCACACAGTGTTACAAGAACCTGACTGCGCTTACGACTGATTATTGCGTAGAGAAGAAATACTCCAGACATGGAGGCAATCAACAAAAACAGCGCCGTGATCGAGTCTGATGCGACGAGTTTTATCCCCTCGGCATAACCAAACAACATTGCACCGGTCAAGATTCCACTTGGTCGCCAGTTTCCAAAAATCATCGTTGCCAGTCCGATGAAACCACGACCTGCAGTTTGACCTTGGCGATAATAAGACGAGGCAACAATTGAAAGTGTGCCACCTGCCAAACCCGCAAGCCCACCACTAATTAATAAACCGTAATATCGAAGTCGATTTACTTTGACGCCGAGACTTTCAGCGGCAACTGGCGATTCGCCAGACGATCGCAAACGCAAACCAAAACGCGTTCGCCATAAAACCCATGCCGACACCGGCACGACGATTATCGCAATCACCGTTGCCCAAGAAATACTGTGCGTCAAGCCGCGACTAATTCCGCCAAGGTCTCCGAGAATGAACCATCTGCGTGCCTCAAGCCAGCCCAAGAAATCCGGTGACTTCCAACCAGCAATTTCTCCACCAGAAAGTACTGGCAAATTGAATTTCGGCAGTGCTGACTTTTGTGGTGGAGATTGGCTGATTCCTCCGCCTTGCTTTCCGACATAAACGAGCTCACTTAAATATCGCACACCGAAGTATGCAAACAAATTGATTACAACACCCGAAATTACTTGATCGATATTGAAGCGAACAGTGGCAACGGCATGTACCAAGCCGCCAAACATTCCGCCCAAAATTGCAAAGAGTAATCCGACCCATGGGCCAAACTGCCACGCGCCCCACGCGCCAAACCATGTTCCGAAAATCATCATGCCTTCGATGCCAATATTCAAAACTCCACAACGTTCAGCCCAGAGACCGGCCATACCCGCGAGAAGAATCGGTACTGTCAAACGCAGTGCTGTGCCAATTGTGTCTGATGATGTCAAAGCATCTTGATCAGTCCACAAACGAACAGTCGAAATAATCGCCAACGCAGCAGAAATTAAAACAAATAATCTAAAATTCTTTGACTGTGTCATGGCTTTACGTCCAAGCTTTTCGGCGACATGGCTGCTTGCTCGGCAATTTTTCGGTTAAAACGCCTCGACGATGCTTCGTTAACAATCACTACGACAAGCACAATGATCGCTTGAATAACTTTTACGATTGAACTAGGTATTTCAGAAAGCTGAAGAACTGCTGAAGTTGAGTCTAAAAATCCAAACAACATTGCTGCGACGATTATTCCAAAGGGATGATTACGACCCAATAAAGCAACTGTGATTCCGGCGAAGCCAAACTGCGTCGGAGTCGATGACGGTCCATACGCATAGACATCACCTATCACAGATGGCATCGCAACCAATCCCGCAACCGCACCTGACAATAAAAGAGCAAATAAAATCATTCGCTTGGCTGGTATACCTGCCGTGCGCGCCGCGATCGGGTTAAGTCCACTCGCTCGCAACTGAAAGCCAAATCGACTTCGAAATACGATAACCCAATAGAGAAAAGCCACTAGTAAAGCGACAATAAACATTCCGTTGAGTCGATCGTGTACTAGGTCTGGCATGCGCCCACTAGGTGCAATTTCTGTAGTTTTAACATTCAAACCACCGTCAGAATCATCACGAAAGAAAGTTTCAAAAATCCACTGAATAAATGACAGAGCGATGTAGTTGAGCATGATCGTTGAAATGACTTCGTTGATCCCACGAGTAATTTTTAAAATTGCTGCAATGCTCGCCCATGCCGCACCCGAAACCATCGCCACAACTAAAATAAACAACACATGAAAAGGTGCTGGCAATGAAACATGAGTGCCCATTTCGGCAGAAATTAGCGCAGCAAATAAATACTGTCCTTCGACGCCAATATTAAACAGATTCATTTTGAAACCAATCGCAACTGCAATTGCACTAAAAATCAGGGGTGTCGCTCGTTTCAACATTTCAAGCAATTTTTCGCTTGTCAGACCTGTTTCTAAAATCTTTCCATATGCCATCAAAGGGTTCTTGCCGGTAATGAGCAAAAGCACGCCACAAATAACTAGAGCGAGAATTATTGCTGCAACAGAACTTCCAAGTGTGTTGAGTGACTTGCGCATTGGGTCAAAATTACGCTTCGAAGAAAGTTGCTGATTCACTGCGCACCTGTCATGTATCTACCAAGAATTTGTGGCGTCGCCTTCTTCGGCTCAAGTTCGGCCGAAATCTTGCCGTCGAACATCACGAGAATTCTGTCGGATAATCCTAAAATTTCTTCAAGATCAGCAGATACAAGCAAAACCGACATGCCAGCGTCACGCGAACGACGAATCTCATCCCAGACTGCGGCTTGTGCACCGACATCAATTCCACGAGTTGGGTGCGCAGCAATCAGTACTTTGGGCGCAGTTGCAAGATTACGACCGACGACAAGTTTTTGTTGATTACCGCCGGATAGTACGAACGCAGGAACAAGTTCACTTGGTGTCATCACGCCAAATCGCTCAATGATTTCTCGACACGATTTTTTTGCCGAATCAACGTCAATCATCGGGCCACGAGAAAGCGAACCCTCATGACCCAATAAGGCGTTCTCCCAAAGAGCGGCAGCAAGCATCAAACCTTCACGATGTCGATCAAAAGGGATATAGGAAAGTCCTAGATCAAGTCGTTGGCGAACGTTTAAGTTGCTCGCATTCTTGCCACCTATTTCTACAGTGCCTTGAATATTGACTAAACCAAGCAGAGCCTCACAAAGTTCAAACTGACCGTTTCCATCAACTCCGGCGATGCCAACTATTTCACTTTCAAAAACATCAAACGATGCATTTTCAACCGGATTCTTACGGTCCTTAACAATTACCGTTAGGTTACGCGCCGACAGTTGAACTCTTTCACCGACTTTTGTTGCACGTTCTCCATGACTTGGCAGATCAGAACCAACCATCAGTTCAGCAAGTTTCAAACGATCTACGGATTTTGGCGAAACAGTAGCAACTGTTGATCCCTGGCGAATCACTGTTATCTGGTCAGAAATTGATAAAACTTCATCAAGTTTGTGAGATATAAATAAAATCGTCGTTCCGTTTGCAACTAGTTTTCGAAGATTGACAAACAACTCGTCAACTTCCTGCGGTACGAGAACTGCAGTTGGCTCATCCAGAACCAAAATCTCGGCACCACGAAACAGCACCTTTAAGATTTCGACCCGCTGCCGTTGGCCAACACCCAAATCAGAAATCGGCAGGTCTAAGTCAAGGTCTACGCCAATTGAGGTTGCTAACTCTTTGACACGTTTGCGTGCGTCGCCAAGCGAAAGCACACCATATTTGGTTGGCTCATATCCAAGAATAATATTTTCAAGTACTGTCAAATTGTCGGCGAGCATGAAGTGCTGATGCACCATGCCGATTCCGGCTTTTATCGCCTCGCTTGGTGACTTGAATTGAGTTACTGCGCCATTAATCGCAATAGTCCCTGAATCAGGCTGGTGGAGACCATACAGAATCTTCATCAGGGTTGACTTGCCGGCTCCGTTTTCGCCAACAATCGCGTGGATCGTGGCACGATTAATCTGCAACGAGATATCACGATTGGCAATTACACCAGGGAAGCTTTTGCTTATGTTTGTAAGTTCAACGACTCTGACAACATCTGTCGCTGAATTCAGTTTCGACTCCACACTCCCCGATTGCATTTCTTAATTCTGACACACCACAATAGTTTTTTCAATTTAAGGAGTTTTGAGCCTGCCAAAATTTGGCACAAAAAAATACGGGGGCCTGAGTCATTGACCCAAGCCCCCGCAATTAATTTAAATTAGTAATTTTTAATTATGGTTTTGTCGGAACGACAATTTCTCCACTAACAATCTTTGCCTTGAATGCTTCAAGTTGATCAGCAACATCATCAAGGAATCCACCCGATGTTGCGTATCCAACTCCATCACTCTTGAGGTCAAACACCTTGAAGCCACCAGTTACATCGCCTTCCTTAACTGCCTTAGCAGCAAGGAAAACAGAAACGTCAACGCGCTTAAGCATTGATGTCAAGATGTGTGCTTGCTGTTCTGGAGTAGCAGTTAGGTATTGATCTGAGTCAACACCAATTGCCCACTTGCCTTCGCCTGCTTCAACTGCAGCATCAATTGTGCCTGCACCTGAACCACCAGCAGCGGTGTAGACAATGTCTGCACCCTTTTTGAACCAGCTCATTGCGATTTCTTTTGCTTTGTCAGGTGAGCCCCATGCAGCATTGTCTCCAGCTGCACCGAGATACTTTGACTCAACTTTGATCTTAGGATTAACCGCTTTTGCACCAGCGATGTATCCAGCTTCGAACCTCTTGATCAAGTCAATTTCTTGACCACCAATGAATCCGATTGATCCGCTTGCACTCTTCAATGCAGCAGCAGCACCAACAAGGAAAGAACCCTCTTGCTCAGAGAAGCCGAGAGTCTTTACGTTTGGAAGATCAAGATAGCCGTCTACCCATCCGAAAGTTACATTTGGGTTAGCCTTTGCGACTTCTTCAATTGCTCCACCGAATGCGAAACCAACTGCGATAACCGGATTATTACCAGCAGCCACAAGTGCTTCGAGGTTCGGCTTGCGATCGTCGTCGCTTGTTGCTTCAAGCTCTTGAACTGTGTAGCACAATTCAGATTTTGCTTGTTCTGCACCGCGTGCGGCTGAGTCGTTAAATGTTCCGTCACCACGACCACCAGTATCAAAAGCAAGACCGAGCTTGAGTTCTGATCCTGCACAAGGGTCAGTAGCTGGCGCTGCTGTCTCTGCTGGTGCTGCTGTCTCTACTGTTGCTGTATCGCTACTGCCGCCGCATGCACCCGCGATGAGTGCAAACGCTGCAATGGCAAGAACAGCGGATTTAATTCCTTTGCGCTTTGTCATTTATTTCCCCTTTTACACACATCCCTTTGACGTGTGCGTTTTGTGTAACGAGACTAGCGCATCGGCTTTGCTGCGAGAAAATCGCACATTTTCTAGTGGGCCAGGTGGGGATTGAACCCACGACCAAGGGATTATGAGTCCCCTGCTCTGACCACTGAGCTACTGGCCCCACGCAATCGCCTAAACGCTACTCGCTCACTTTAGATATCGCTGACTAGACACCGAGTTACGAGGTCACGTCTTTGTGCGCGAACCGATTAATTGCAAGCGAATAAAGCACGGTACCGACAATGAAACAATAACTTGCACCGCGGATCATTGCTGACCAGTCAATTGTTGTAGCCAAGGCATCAAACCACGAAAATGCGTAGTGAACTGGCAACCAATTACGAAGTTTTCCGAGAGCTGTGATGGCGTCAAGAATGCTGAGCAAAATTGATGTTCCAACTGCAACCCCCACTGCGCCAAGTGGTGCATCGGTGCGAACACTCAGGTAGAAAGCAAGTCCCGCGACAAACAACAGTGAAATCGCCAAATAGACCGTGATGATCGCAATTCGTGAGATTGCAACCGAATTAGTAAATGTTGCGCCAATCGGACTCTGTAACGGTTTGGTACCAAATGCAATTACACCAACAAACCACGCGCAGATTGGCATGATCAAAACTGCAAGCGCCGAAAGAGTGAGGCTGACTTTAATTTTCTGTAACAGCAACCGAGTACGTGGAACAGGAGAGGCCAACAGGTATCTAAGAGTTGACCATGATGCTTCCGATGCAACAGTGTCACCATTAAACAGAGCAATCACTGTGACCAAAAGAAACGGAGTTGCAAAATAAAGCATCGTCACCGTGAAGTTCGCAGCACCATTAGTTGCCAAACCTTCCAGGTCAGTCGTGCCCGAGCCGATTCGCGTCGGCTCACCGCTGTTTCCTGACGGGCCCAACTTTAAGGCAATCGCTACTAGGACTGGTAGCGACACAACAAACGCATATGCAAAGGCAGTGCGCTTTCGTTTGAGTTGGCGATACAGCTCAATGTGATATGGCAAAGTCTTTGCGGCTAAATAACTCATACCTTCTCCTGTCCAATGACTAAGTCGTCACCAATAAGTTCAAGAAAAATTTCCTCGAGCGACTGAGACTTTTGATTCTTTGTAAGTATTTCCTCCATCGGGCCGAACGAAACGAGTTGACCACGGTTCATCAAAACCACATGGCTACAAGTTTGTTGAATTTCAGCGAGAAGATGCGAAGAGATAATCACCGTGCGACCCGCAGTTGCATAATCTTTCAACACTTGTCGCATCTCTGCGATTTGCTGAGGATCCAGACCGTTAGTTGGTTCATCCAACACCAAGAGATCTGGCATGCCAAGCATTGACTGAGCAATCGCGAGACGCTGGCGCATACCTTGGCTGTAGGTACGCACTTTTTTATCCAATGCGGTTCCTAATTTAGTGATCGCAACAACTTGTTCGAGATGCTGCTCGTCATCGCGCCCGATGGATCTCCAGTAGAGCCGAAGATTTTCGCGACCCGAGAGATGTGGCAAAAAACCTGGGCCCTCGATAAAGCTGCCGAGATTTGAAAGCGCAGGTGATCCCGGGTATACCGATTTACCATTCAGATAGATAGACCCCTGAGTTGGAAAAATCAGTCCCATCACCATGCGTAGCGCTGTCGTCTTGCCTGCTCCATTCGGACCAAGAAGACCAACAACCTGCCCACGTTGAACTTTAAACGAAAGGTTCGAGACCGCCTGATGACCATCTTTGTATATCTTGCATAAATTCTCAACCTCGACGAGGGCAACGCTGTTTTCGTGGATTGGTGCAATCTTCGGTCTACGTATTCGGACATATACATATGCAACAAATAGCGAAGCCACGGCACCAAGCGGCCAAAGAATATTTGCTGTACTTGCTTGCGCTGCGGTTGCGTCGCTCGTGTGAAAAGAAAGTGCCGAGAGCGGAGAAACTGAATAAAAGCGAGAAGTTTTTGGGGTTTCATAACCTTGATCAGTACTTGAGATGCCAACTGCAATTACGTCACCAGCCGAAGCATCTAAAATCGTTGCGGGTAAATTGACGACAACATCGGCGCCACCAGTTGGAATATTTGAAATTTGAACTGGGGCAACGATTCCGTTCGGAAGATTAATTCCGCCACTTGGCGACTTGACGACCAGTGAAAAGAAAAGTGTCGCATCGGGTTGTGTACTGGTGATTCGAACCTTGATTGAGGACGAACCCACCACTGAAATTGGCTGTGTCAGCGGTGCGCTTTCCAAAAATCCACTTTGACCGGGCAGAAAAGCGGGACTGAACCCTGCAAGATTTGAAAGCAATTGAGATGCAAGCGCCCCCGCTGATCCAATACCTGGAAGTGCCGAAATCGCACCTGGTACCCCGCCAATCGGATAAAACGCTGCGGCTGTTGGGGTAACTAACTTCAATTGTTGAGACTTTGACTCGAAGGGCAATTTATCACTCATAAAAATTTTAGGAATCGCTGACGAATCTTGCAAAGAGATTGAGCCGTTAGTTTTGGTGAATTGAAAAATAGGAAAATCTAATTTTTCATTCAAGAGATACTTTTTAAACCATTGCAAGAATTGCTCACGCAAATACGGGGCCTGAGAATTCGCACCATCATGTCCATCAGCGTGCCAAATCATTGAGAGTGGTAAATTCGGATTCGCCTTTTTTATCGCTTGGGCAGTTTTAGCACTTTCACTTAGTGGAAACAGAGAATCTGCTTGTCCTTGGCTTAACAGTGTTGGTGCGTTAATTGATGATGCGTAGTTGATCGGTGAAACTGAAGCAAGAAGATTTTTCTCGGGTTGACTCGGCTTGCCTTGCAGAACCGCATTTTTGTAAGCGTCGCACCATCGCTGCGTGAACGAACCGCACTCACCGAGATATGCGCTCTGCAACGAAACTGCAGAAAAAAATGTTCCTGCCCACACTTTTTTAAATGGACCCGTATCATTCGAGCGCACTATAGATTGTGGAAAGAGATCTTGTTGTAGATCGCTCCACGTGATGTCTGCAATCACTGCATCAATTCGCGAATCTTGACTCGCTGTTAGAAGTGCGTTCGCTCCACCATAAGAACTACCCATGATCCCAGCACGCGGGTCGCCCGGCGCATCAATTATCACATCTTTACTGCGGGCAAGATAAGAGATCAAGCCTCGGGTATCGGCTATCTCACCATTGATTGAATTCATTTCTATTTGTCCAGTTGACTCGCCAAATCCACGTGCAGTCCAAGTCAAAACAACGAAACCTTTTGATGCGAAAAACTTTGCTTCGGCTTCAACCGAGTCTTTACTTCCACCAAATCCGTGAGCAATAAGGATTGCTGGTGCAGGAAGTTTTTTTGGCAAGTATTTAGAAGTGTCAATTAAAACACCTGGAGAAGTTTCAACGAATTCCGAACTGTCAGCACTGGCACCAACCCCAATCGGAAAAAGCGCTATCGTCATCGCACAAATTATTGAAGCCACAAAAACCGAAATTGTTTTTACTTTCACCTTCACAACCTAAGGGGAATGTCACACGACTCCATTTATTTTTGTTGCTAATCTTTCACTGATGCGCATTAAAACCACGCTCTTTGTTGCAGTGTTACTTATATCTCTCTCCCCCCAGTCGGTGGATGGCTCGGCAGATCAGTCAGCGACGAAAAAATATACGGTGACGATGAAGAAAGCTCATCTTCCAACTGCTCCCAAGAACGGCACAGATGACTATCGCTGTTTTTTACTTGATCCAAAAGTCACCGAAGATTCAGTTATTCGAACTATTCAGTTCATTCCGCAACGTAAAAACTTCGTTCATCACGCAATTATCTTTCGGGTTACCGACGCCGACATCCCTCAGGCCGTCGCTGCAGATAAAAACGGCACTGGTTGGCCATGCTTTGGTGGTTCGGGACTGGGCAATACCCTGTCGTCTTTTGTCTCGACGCCATGGATTAGTTCGTGGGCCCCAGGTCGTGGCATAGATATTTCTCCAGCAGGACATGGAACACCGTTCAAGAAAGGTGAGCGCTTCGTCTTGCAGGTGCACTACAACTTGTTGGCGGCGAATGGCGGAAAAATCCAAACCGATCAATCAAAGATTGTGATGGAAGCGATACCCGCAAAAGGAACGAAAGTCAAGCAGCTTCACGTTGAGCTCTTCCCCGCCCCTGTCGAACTTGCATGTCCTGAAAATTTGACTGGGCCTCTTTGCGATCGAAAGCAATCGCTCATTGACCTCGCGTCGCGAACAAGTAAAATGAGCGCATTTGAATCTGCCGGCATCAATGTTCTTTGTGGCCAAAATCCTTTTAATCCAGTCGCGTCGTTGACCTCGCGTTGCGACAAAGTAATTACCTCAAACTTCAAGGTCATTGGTGCGGCTGCGCACATGCATCTGTTGGGGCGCACACTTTCATTAACTCTTAACCCTGGAAAGTCCTCTGAAAAAGTGATCTTGGATGTAAAGAAATATAATTTTGATGATCAGTCTGGCGCCGTGCTTGAAACTCCTGTTGCAGTAAAAGCTGGTGACACGATTCGAGTCACCTGCACTTTTGACCCGACAATCCGACAGAAACTTCCTGAATTGAAAAACTTACCGCCCCGTTACATCACCTGGGGTGAAGGTTCGTCAGATGAAATGTGCCTTGGGGTTATCTCAGCAACAAAATAAATTTGTGCTCCAATGCACAAATATTTGACACTTTCCAACTAATGGCAAGGCTTTGCTGCTGGTGCAACATCAATCGCTGGGCTGCGTGCAAAAAAACCACTCGGCTTTAGATGAAACCCAGTGCGTTCAACTGGCATCACCGGCCAATCTTCGGCGCGCGGAATGTGGTTTGTGCCAAACACGTGCCACAGCACAACATCGGTATTTTCGATTTCACGGTTGGCTTGAGTCCACTGCGGTAGACCCGCGCCACCAGCGTGTTGAAATGGATAATCACCTGCTGGGTATCGCTCGTTAGTTTCGTTTTTAGTTACCCACAAATGTTGATACATGAACCCCGCGCGTTTGCCAATTGTTGACTCAGGCAACGCCAATGGAAAAGTCGTATGACCAGGAACGAGTTTGTAACCGACGGGATGTTGCATGTGATTTTTGCGATTCGGATTGATGATCTTCCAGAATCGACTCTTAAATGGATCAACTACACGCTTAGCGTCAAGTTCACGTTTCAAAATCGTCTCGCTAATTTCGTAGGCACCACCGTGAATATTTTTTGGGCCAAGTTCATGAGCAAAAGAATCAACTTCAACAACAGTGTTACCAGCACCATTAGCGTCGCCGTCAATGTCAAGATCAAGTCGCGCACATAAAATATGTTGATGATACGGTGCCCACAATCCGGGCTCTAGTTCGGTCGCTGATGGGTGTGGCTTACCTGGCGTGTCGGCGAGCGTTAAGACGATGCCTGTTAATTTCGCCTCAAACTCGATTGATCCATCTTGATAAAAATACCAAAAGTAACCGTATTCATAATTGTTGACTGTGACGATTGAAGAAACTACAAACCTGCGCCCGCGACGAACTTCGATATTTCCATCAACGTCGATGTGTTTCCATAAGATGCCGAAATCTTCTTCGTGCATGCAGATTGCATTTTTAATTTCACGCACAGTGCCATCAGGGTTTGCAACGGCAACATCGAGGTAGACAATTTCGCCAAGACAATCGCAACCAAGTGTCAGCGAGTTTGTAAAATTGCCAAGGCCAAATTCGCCGGTATCGAATGCGCTCTTGCGGTACGCACCCTGGCTCGGGTCACCATACGGAATCACTAATTCAGCAATCGACATTCGGTGAGCAATTTTTCGTGGCTGACCTTCATCAGAAAACCAAACATCGTGAATTACTAATCCTTCGCGCTGACAAAACCCGACACGCAGCTTCCAACGCTCCCAATCAACTTTGTGTCCTTGCAGCGAAAACGAAACACCTTCAGGCTGGTGGATCATCAATGGCTTTAACAAAACATCGGCACCGGTTTGACTTTGCCGATACGGCCCAGCTACCTGTGGTATCTCAATTTGCTGACCATTTTCAACTGCAATTACTTGACCAGAATCAATATCGACGATCGCATATAAACCTGATATTGGGTGGGCATAGAAGTTCGCTTGAGGTGTTGGCTGATGCCACATTGGGGTCCAAATCAATCGTCGCCCGTCGTCAAAATGTTTGGGTATCTGAGCACCGACCGGCCACGTCTCCATAATCACGGTGCTGAGGTCTGAGATTCCGCGTTGCAGTAACGCTTCAATTACTCGTTGGTCTTTCTTTGCTGCTGCGATCGCCTGAA
>JBAXAW010000021.1:0-21297 GCA_037142305.1 Actinomycetota bacterium | reverse complement strand
GACTGCAAATTTCATGTACTAGACGCCTCAAAAATGGCTTGAATCGCGGCGTCTAGGGCGCCGTTGAATTGAGTCTCAGACTGTTGCGCTGCAAGGCCTTCGGTTAATGCGCGTGAAAAACTCGCAATTACTCCGTGATTCTTCGCGAGTTGTTTATTTGCTTCTTCTCGGCTGTATCCACCTGACAGTGCGACCACGCGAACGACTCGCGGATGTTTGACGAGCTCTGCGTAAAAACCAGTTTCGTTTGGCAGCGTGAGTTTGAGCATCACATTTTGGTCGCCACTTAGCGAGTTCAGTTGACCGATAATTTCGGATTTCAACAAAACTTCGGCAGCGCTTTTCTCAGGGCTATTGATGTCAACTTCTGGCTCAATAATTGGCACAAGACCAGCAGCAACGATTTGTTTACCGATTTCAAATTGTTGTTTGACGACATCTGTAATGCCAGTTTTATTGGCGAGTTTGATCACTGAGCGCATCTTTGTGCCGAAAACTCCGTGCGATTTGGCACTCTCAAGTCGCGTGCTGAGTTCTGGTATCGGCTTCATAATCTGTGCGCCATCAGCCTCGTCACCTAAACCACTGTCGATTTTTAAGAATGGCAGAATCGATTTTTCTTGCCACAAATATTCTGCGGTGCCTTTGCCGTCGATTGTGCGGTTCATAGTCATTTCAAACAAAATCGCACCAAGAATTCGCGAGCCAGTGAACGCCGGGCTTTTAATAATTCTTGATCGCATAGCGTGAACAAGATCAAACATCTCAGCGTCGTTCTTATATTCTGATTCTTCAACGCCGTAAAGTTTGAGTGCCTTAGGCGTACTGCCGCCACTTTGGTCTAGGGCGGCGATGAAGCCTTTGTCGGTCCTAGCTTTTTGAAGTTGTTCTGGATTAATGCCTGCGCTCATGCGTGTTGTCCTTTGTGCGATTGGCTAAATAATAACGCAGTTCAGGTAGACGAGATAAATCTATAAATCGATAAATCAATAGACCTATAAATGCGGATTAACCAGCACGCGCCCGCGCATGTTGCCGGCAAGAATCTTGTCAAGTTGGGCACTCAAGTCACTTAAGCCGATGATCTCGACGCTCTGTGTTTCGAGCCATGATGGTTTCAAATCTGTGGCGATTCGTTGCCACATTGCTTTGCGCGGATCGATCGGTGTTTGCACGCTGTCGATGCCGAGCAGGTTGACGCCACGCAAAATAAATGGCAGTACAGATGTCGGCAAATTAGTGCCACCGGTGAGTCCGCTCGCGGCAACACTGCATCCATATTTTAAAGTACGCAAAATGTAGGCGAGTGTTGCACCGCCAACACAGTCGATCGCACCGGCCCATCGCTCGCGTTCAAGTGGTTTGGCCGACTCCGCTGAAGTTTCTGCGCGGTCAATAATTTCGCTGGCGCCGATTTGTTTAAGCCATTCGGCAGTTTCTGGTTTGCCCGTGCTGGCGACAACTTCGTAGCCGCGCAAGGCAAGCATGCCGACGGCGACTGAACCAACGCCGCCAGTGGCGCCGGTTACGAGAACTGGGCCAGTGTTTGATTTGAGGCCAGCTTTTTCAAGTGCATCAACTGACAGTGCGGCGGTGTAACCCGCAGTGCCAATCATCATTGCGGTGCGTGAGTCGAGACCTTTTGGCATCGGTACGAGCCAGGCCGATTGCACTCGTGCGTATTGCGAAAACCCGCCATGATGTGCAACACCAATGTCATATCCGTGGGCGATCACATTGTCGCCGGCTTTGAAATTTGGGTTCGACGACTCAACAATTTTGCCGGCCAAGTCAACGCCACCAATGAGTGGATCAATTCGTGCGATGCGGCCTGCTTCGGTGCTGGCGAGTCCGTCTTTGAAGTTGATGCCAGAGAATTCGATTTGAATCAGTACATCGCCATCGCCGAGTTGATCAATTGGCATGTCGACAATTTTGCGTGCCCAGCCCGATTCGGTTTTGCCGACAGTGAAAGCGCGAGTCGTATTAGGTGTGTTCATCTGATTTTCTCTTTTCCGTTTAGTTACTAGTTATTGGTTAATAGTTAACAGTTTAATAATTTCGGGTATGCAGTCTTGGCTAAGCGTCAATGTTGAGTTCGTATATGACCACACTTCATCATGCACTTCGAATAATTCATTGATTGCTTTTGTTGGGTTGGTCAGTTTGTTGAGGTCGGCGATTTTGTAGACGCAAACATTGAAAGCCGCTTGTGCGCCGGCCGCAGTTACGGCTCGGTTAACAACATCTGCCCACTTATTTTCAAACTTGAGCACAGCCTGTGGGTTGTCAAACTCGGTCATTACTTCAGAAGTCTCGCTGAATACTAAACCAAGAGTTTGGCTGGCGATTCTGCTGCGCAACTTTTGCAATTCGCTGTTTAATGCTTGTGTGATGTCCGCTGGTTTATAGAGTCGCGATTTTGTTTGACGCAGGTCGATGTCGCCTGTCTTCTCGGCGCAAAGCCAGGTTTGTGGTTGGTTGATCGATGCTTGTTTGACAATCTCAAGTGGAGTAGTCGCTGAGTGGTCAACAATCAACAACACATGGCGACTCGAAATCTGCATTGCTTGGTTGAACAGAGTGTTGGCATCAATGTTTAAGGCAAAAGCCAACTGGGCGATGACATCGACCGTTGGTGTCGGCGTCTTTTTGGTTTTAGAATTCGTGTTGCGAGCACGTTCGAGCGCGACGACGTATGGTTGCGAAATTTTTGCGCGTTGGGCGAGTTCGCGTGTTGACCAGCCGAGTTGTTGACGTTTTGCATTTAGCAGCGTGGCGAAACCAGCTGAGTTGAACTGCAGTAATGAATTATTTGGCTCGGGCTTGCTTTTGCTCATCGCTGATAACTATAGTAATCACTTGTGATGCAAAGCAAATTAGTCGCCAAGTCGCCATGGCCGATATTCATGTTGTCGGTGGCGAGTGGTTGGTTTTTGCTGTTACGGCACCACATTTCAACTAGTAGTGCCGTGCATTCGCATGCTTCACCGCATGCATCATCGCATACATCATTAAACGTGTTTTTGATGTGGATGTTAATGACATTGGTAATGATGTCGACGACGGCAGTGCCTGTATTGATGTCGTTACGCAGCATTACAAGCAATGCCTCGCAGCAAATTTGGTGGGCTTTCGTGTTTGGTTATGTGCTGATTTGGCTTGGCTTTGCACTTACTGCATCGTCGTTGCAGTTGGCAATTGCTGAACTCAATTTATTTGACTCGCAAAATGGTTTGAATAAAATTTTGAGTGGTGGTTTGTTGATCGTTGCTGGTTTGTATCAGTTTTCATCGCTCAAGCAGAAGTGCCAATCAGAGTGTGTTGCACCGATGCAGTTTTTTATTCGTCAGTGGCGCGACGGGGTGAGTGGAAGTTTTAAAATGGGTTTGCGTCACGGTGTAACTTGCGTTGGTTGTTGTTGGGCGTTAATGCTGCTGGCTTTTGTTGGCGGTCTTACAAATATTTGGTTCATGGTGCTCAGCGCCACTGTTATGGCCATCGAGAAGTTTCCCGTGATCGGCCGACGGATTACTTTGCCACTCGGGGTATTAATAATTGTTTGGGGAGTCGCAGTTTTAGCGAGTTCATTCACGAATTAACAAAAACGAAAGGTACGAAAAAATGAATACAAAAATCGATCAGAAAAACGCAGAAACTTGGTCAATCGAAGGTGAGTTGATTCTGAATTGCAACTGCACGGTGTTTTGCCCGTGTGTTGTTTCGCTTGGTGCACATCCACCAACCGAGGGTTACTGTCAGGCGTGGCTGGGAGTGCGAATAGATAAGGGCAAATCTGGTCTGACATTTTTGTCGGGTTTGAATGTGGCGATGCTGCTCGATATCCCCGGCAAAATGGAGCGCGGCAACTGGACGACTGCCCTATGGATAGACGATCGCGCCACTGATGAACAGTTTGAAAAACTTGAAAAGATTTTCACTGGTGCAAGTCGTGGCACGACTGGTTTGTTCAAAATGCTCGTTGGTAAATATCTCGGTGCCGAGCGTGCACCAATAAGTTTTGTCACTGAGGGGCAAAAGCGCACGTTGAGTGTTGGCAAATTTATTCAAGGTTCAGTTGAGCCGATAGCTGGTTCGCGCGAGGGCGAAGAAGTCACCGTTGTTAATACGCAATATTGGATGGGTTCAGAAGTCGTTGTTGCCAAAGCATCGCAAGGTCGAGTGCGAGCGTTCGGTCATGTCTGGAACTTTGAAGGTCGTAGCGCCGAAATCTGCAACATTAAATGGGTCGGCCCATAAACATGAGCTACACACCGACAATTCAGCCACCAAAGAACTCTCCACAATTAGCAATCACGCGGCGTACTCGCTCTACGCCATTTTCGAGTCGCATCGAAGAGTTCGGGGTTGAGGCGTACACGATTTATAACCACATGTTGCTGCCGACTCGCATTCGCGGTGTTGAAGAAGACTATTTTCATTTGCGCAACAATGTTCAACTTTGGGATGTTTCGTGTCAGCGCCAAGTTGAATTAGTCGGCCCCGATGCGGCACGTTTGGCGCAGCTACTAACCGTTCGTGATTTACGCAAACTTGAAATTGGTAAGTGTGCACTCGCGCCAGTGTGTGACCGGGATGGGTTTTTATTGAACGACCCCGTCGCGATTCGTGTGGCTGAAGATCGTTTCTGGTTTTCTATTTCTGATCTAGACATTTTGTTATGGGCGCAAGGCATTGCGCTTGGCATGAAACTTGATGTGAAAATTTTCGAGCCAGACATTTGGCCGCTCGCCGTACAGGGTCCAAAAGCCGAAGATGTTGTTGTCGCCGTGTTTGGCGAAGCGGTGCGCAAGACAAAGTTTTTTCGCTTTGACACTCTCGAGTTTCGCGGTCATGAGTTTTTGGTTGCACGCAGTGGATGGAGTGCGCAAGGCGGGTTTGAGATCTATGTTGACGATGCCGAGATTGGCGGGCAACTTTATGATGCGTTGGCCGAGGCGGGTAAACAATTTGATATTGGTCCGGGTTGCCCGAATTTGATCGAGCGAATTGAAGCAGGTCTGATGACGTATGGTTCTGATATCACGCGTGCAGACACACCACTTGAAGCCGCAATGGAGCAATATGTTTCGCTTGATGCCGATATTGAAGCGATTGGTCTCGATGCAATTCGCGCAGTTGCCAAGCGCGGCATTGACCGTCGCGTTTGTGGATTGACAATTGATGGACCAAAAGTTCCGGCAAATAGAAATCCGTGGCCTGTAAAAGTTGGTGGCAAACAAATTGGTTCTGTGACTTCGGCAGTTTGGTCGCCAAGACTTGAGACGAATGTTTCGCTTGGGCAGTTGGCGATTGACTTCACACCTGTTGGCACAAAAGTTTTAGTGCAAACGCCAGCAGGCGAGTTCAGCGCTCAAGTTTCACCTGTGCCGTTTGATGGCGCAACTAAAAAATAAATTAAATTTTTGGCGCGACTGTTGCCGCAGCGTTAAAAACTATTTTCTTCGAGAGTCGCGGGCCGCGGGCATCCAGTTTTCGCCAGCAGTTTTATCAATTCGCGAAAGCAAAGTTTTACTGTGCGGCAAAACAAGATCACAGAACTTTTGGGTTTTTTCTTCACCTAAATTTCGCCACGCATGCTCAGCTAACTGATTAGTTAAGTTTTCAAGTTGTTGGCGAAACTCTAAACCCGCATTGTTTATTTTTCTATCTGTGACAAATCCGCGCTGGTCAAGTGAATCCCATGCCTCATCGAGTTGTGCATCGTTGGCACCGCGACTTCGTGGAATCCAGTCGCCGGGATATCCCAAAAAAGCGTCGTGTAACAAACCTGCCTGAACTCCGCTGATTTCGTGTGCTGCAAGAATCGCCCAGTGTGTGTCGCCGCGCCACTCGCGAATGCAATTAATTGCTAACCATGCCGACAACGCAGGCTGCTCTTCGCATCGCGGCGAACCAAGATGCGCTGCGTAAAGGGTTCGTCCTGAAGTCGGCAAAGATTCTGCAGCCTGCCAAAGATCGCCAGACATCTCTCCGAGGTCACCAACAATTTCTGGAACAAATTCATTTAGTCCCTGCACCACTGCTTCGTTTCGCACGCGATAGACATCTTCGAATGATGTCTTCTCGCGTGCAAGTCTTAGTGCGAGTCGAATAAAGTCGGCATGAATCGAGTAGCACGCGGCGATCACAACTTCGTCGCCAGCACTTGCAAGAGGTGCACATCGCGACGCAATGTAATAACCCAGTCCGTTTTCTATCCCGAGCGCTGTGTATCGCGCTATTGCATTTGGATCCCAATAAATCCAGCCCACTAATCGGTGCGATGCCAGCGACGCCTGCGCACTCAGCACCTGCCATTGCGTTGCGCCATTAAAAGTTGCGCCGCTGATATTCGCACTGGGCTGCGGCGTGTTCGAAGAACTAGTCATATTTGTCACTTTGGTCTAACAACAGTGATGTTTTTGTGTGATGCATCAGTCGTCAGAATACAGTGGTTTCGGTAATGAGCACTAAACCTATTCGAGTCGGGTTGCTGGCCTATGGGGCGATTGGCTTTGAGCACAATTTGGCGGTTCAAAATACAAATGGATTAGTTCTTAGCGCCGTGTGTGACACGAAACCTGAGCGAATTGCCGCGGCTCGCGAACTCGCACCAGATTTTGTTGGCTTCAGCGATGCAACCGAAATGCTCGATTCTGGATTGCTCGATTTGGTAGTAATTTCTACTCCACCGAACAGTCACTTTTTTTGGGCCAAAGAATCACTTCAGCGAGGCATTCATGTTGTGCTCGAAAAGCCGATGGCGCTAACTGCGGACGAATGCGATGAATTAATTAAATTAGCTGATATCAAAAAATTATTACTTGTTGTTTATCAAAATCGTCGGTTCGATACAGATTTCGTGACGATGCGTTCGCTGATTTCATCCGGTGCAATCGGGGAGGTCTATCAACTTGATACTTTCGTCGGCGGATACTCGCGCCCATGCGATTATTGGCATTCTGATGCAGTTGTTTCAGGCGGCGCGATTTTTGACTGGGGCAGTCACTTCATTGATCAAATTTTAAATCTAATTAGTGATGATGTCGCTCATGTCAGTGGACAAAATCACAAACGAGTTTGGACGCATGCAACAAATGCAGATCATGCTCAAGTGACGATTACATTCGCAACTGGTAAGCAGGCAACTTTCGTTCACTCAGATCTCGCAGCCGCACGAAAGCCAAAGTTCTATGTTCTTGGCACACTTGGAGCAATTGTCGCTGATTGGAACCCCGTCGCCGAACCAGCAGTCGCTGATCTTCCGGCTATTTTGACACTGCATCGCCAGGATTCAACTTCAAAAATTGTTGAACTAGAAAAACTAGATGAATATCAATTTCACAAATCGATAGTTGATTATCTGACAGCTGGTGTGCCGATGTCGGTTACGGCTTTGCAGTCGCGCAATGTTGTTGCAATTATGCAAGCAGCCGAAGAATCGGCGCTCAATAATGCGATGCCAGTATCGCCGAGTCTTCGTCAAGTTTCTGCCGCTAATTCAGGTGCTAATTCAGCTAGCGAAGTTTCGCGATGACGGTCAAGTGGGGTTTTCTCGGAGCAGGATGGATTGCAAATAGAGCTACAGCGCCAGCCGTTCGCGCTGCCAATAATGCGCAACTTTTTGGTGTGGCAGGCCGAGATCGAGCCCGCTCAGCAAAGTTCGAACCACAAAATGTTTACGACTCTTATCAGCAGTTGTTAGATGATCCGCAAATCGAAGTTGTGTATATCAGTCTTGCGAATCATCAGCATCTTGAATGGGTGACACGATCTTTAGAGGCAGGCAAGCATGTGCTATGTGAGAAACCACTTGGTCTGAACGCAATTGAAGTTCAGAAAATGATTGATTGTGCGCAACGTTGTAATCGATTGTTGGTTGAAGCAGTTTGGACTCGTTGGCACCCGCGATTTAAACGAATCGCAGAGGTAGTTGCATCTGGTGAGATTGGTGAACTGTTAACTATTGAGTCGCAGTTCACTTTCAAATCAGAGATGACAGAGAACTACCGCCTTGAACCTGCATTGGGTGGCGGAGCGTTACTAGATATTGGTTGCTACCAAATAAATGCATGGGTCGCGCTAACAAACGGTGCGAAAGATCTGAAACTCAATATTGTTGAGAGAAAACTTGGGCCAACTAAAATCGACCTAACGACTGAAGTTAACGCAACAATTAACGGTGGCATAAAAGCGCATTTAATTAGTTCGTTTGATTTTGATGCGCCGCAGAAACTAAAAATTGACGGAAGTTCTGGCAATATCGCTACCGAGAGTGGTGAATCTTTTTCGACCTGGCGCGAACCAAGTTCGTTGCGATTTAACGATCGAATCGAGCAGTTTGATTCTGTTGATGCTTTTGTTGAGATGGTTCAACACGTCAGCGAACAAGTTGCGAATAACTCAGGGTGGGTGATGCCACTTACGGATTCGTTGCGAGTTGCTCAAATTCTCGACCAAATTATTGCTAGTTAAGTGATCAATTCGTGAAATTTAGATTTCTTTTTGCACTATTGGTGATTACAACAGGTTGTGTAAGTACCGAGAAAACATCAACCGGCCAAAGTGTTGGCTGTGGCTATGGCGAAATTATTCGGGGCAGACCATTAAATATTGCGACAACAGTTGCACCGATCACGAGCATTGTGGCAAACATTGCGGGTGGCACTGCCTCGGTGGTTACAGGGGTTGTCCCAGAAGGTACGAACTCGCATACTTTTGAACCTAAGCCAAGTGATGCCGCCACGCTTGAATCTGCTGACATTGTTTTTATCAATGGTTTAGTGCTTGAAGAGCCAACAAAAGATCTTGCTCTGGCAAACATCAAGACTTCGGCGAATATTTGTGAACTTGGTACCGAGGTTTTGCCCGAGTCTGAATATATTTATGACTTCTCGTTTCCAAAAGAGGGTGGCAAACCGAACCCACATTTATGGACAAACCCGCCGATGGCAAAACAGTACGCGCAAGTTGTTCGCGATGTACTTGTGCGGCGAGATCCATCAAATGTGGCAATTTACGAGAAAAACTTTGCGGCTTTTACGCTGAAGATTGACGCGCTTGATGACGCGATCGAAATTGCGACTGCGACTATCCCTGAAGATCAACGCAAACTACTTACTTATCATGATGCATACGCATATTTCGCGAAGAATTATGACTTCACAGTGATTGGCGCAATTCAGCCCTCTTCATTTGATGAACCAACTCCAAAAGAAATTGGTGAATTGATCTTGCAAGTGAAAAATCAAAAAGTTAAGGCAATTTTTGGTAGTGAGGTGTTTCCATCCACTGTGCTTGAACAAATCGGTGCCGAAACTGCTGTGAGATATGTTGATGTTCTGCGTGATGATGATTTGATTGGTAAACCTGGCGACCCAGAACATTCGTATCTTGGTTTGATGCGATTTGATTTTGTAACAATTGTTGAGGCACTAGGCGGTGATGCTTCGGCGTTGAAATCTCTCGATGTACGAGACGTGGTAAAAGATGCGGCAAAGTATCCTCAGTAAAACTGATAGCCCATTGATTGTTTGTGAGCATGTTTCATGTACATATGGCAACGCACCCGTCGTCAATGACGTTTATTTCAATATTAATCGCGGAGAATTCGTCGGCATTGTCGGCCCATCTGGTTCTGGCAAAACAACTTTGCTTAAAGCAATAATTGGCTCACAACCAGTTGCGCACGGTTCAATAACGATCGAACCACATTTAACGATTGGCTATGTGCCACAAGTTGAAACTGTCGACTGGTACTTTCCGGTAACGGTTGAAGAAGTCATTGTGATGACTCGTGCCAAAACTAAATTGTGGCCGCGAATCACTTCGCAAGAGCGCACTGAGGTTCGTGAAGTTCTAGAAAAACTTGGTATTGCTGATGTTGCACATCGTCATATTCGTGAACTCTCGGGTGGGCAACAACAGCGAGTTTTTCTTGCACGAGCAATGTTTTGTCAGCCCGATATTTTGGTTTTAGATGAGCCGACCTCGGGAGTTGATGTTCGCACACGACATGAGATTCTGCATCTTCTTGCAGACTTACATCAAGACGGCCTGACGATTTTATTGACTACACACGATCTGAATGGGTTGGCGGCACATTTGCCGCGTCTTGTTTGTTTAAATAAAACTGTTCTTGCTGACGGCAGTCCGCGTGATGTTTTAACTCCTCAAATTCTTGAAGCAACCTATGGCGCACCAATGGAAGTTCTTGAGCACGGTGGAATGCCATTGGTGGTTGATCATGGTCGTGTGACCATGCGTGGAGAAGGCAAATGATTTTTGCACTAGATGTTTTCGAACCGTATGGCTTTCAATTTTTTCGTAATGGACTAATAGTGGCAACAATCGCGGGTGCACTATGTGGTCTGCTCGGTGTTTTCGTAATTCTTCGTGGCATGAGTTATATCGGGCACGGTTTGTCGCACGCAGTGTTTGGCGGCGCAGCAGCTAGCGCAGTTATTAAAGTCAACTATTTTCTTGGGGCAGGCATTTGGGGTGTGGTGTCTGGCCTATTAATTGCTCGCGTCGCGCGCCGACGCGTGATCGGTGCGGATGCTGCAATTGGCGTTGTTACGACTGCTTCATTCGCACTTGGCCTTGCCTTGATGAACCGCTATGGCCAAGCGTCAAAGAGCATTGAAGCGGTGCTATTCGGCAGTGTGCTTGGCGTAAAAGTCGTAGATATTTATGCTGTCGCGGTTGTTGCGTTACTCGGACTAGCAGTAGTCGTGCTCGGATATCGAAAACTACTTTTTTCAACATTTGATCGAGATGTGGCTCAAGTAAGCAATGTTCGAGTTTCACTTGTCGAGGGTGTGTTGCTGGCGATGATCTCGTTGACGATTTTGGTGACGATGCGCGTGATTGGCACATTGTTGATTTCGGCGTTGCTAGTGATCCCTGCTGCGTCTGCCCGCATGACGACAAATAGTTTTTCGCGTCTGTTATGGGTATCGCCAATTATTGGTGCTGTCACTTGCTTTGTCGGTATGAATTTGAGCTATCACTTAGATACTTCGGCAAGTGCGACAATAATTTTGCTTGATGCGTTTGTGTTTGTAGTTGTTTATGCAATTGCCGGCACACGAAATCGCATGAAAATGGCCTCACTCGGACATCTTTAATCAGACGGTTCAATTAACTAGTCCGAAAGCCCCATTGCGCGCCATCTGGCGTGTCTCGAACCTCAACGTTAATTGCAGCCAAACGGTCTCGAATAATGTCAGATAAATCAAATCGTTTATCGCTTCGCACCTGAGCACGCAGATCAAGTAGCACTTGCACAAATGGACCTAATACGTCGCGTGGGTCGCGCAACCCGCCAGTAGCGGCTGCAGCCAAACGCGTGATCATGCTGCGCAATACTGCCCGCGCGTGATCAGTTGCGTCACTTTGCAGAGTGTCTCCCGACCACCCAGAAATCGCATCGTCTAGTTCTAGTGCTGCGCGGGCTGCTCCGTCGGCATCAGAATCAGCAAGAGCATTTAGAAAAACTTGATTTAAGCGATCAGTTGCTTCGCGTAAGTTACTGTCGAAAATTGCGGGTGCTACTTCAGTAACTTTCTGTGCCGAAGTTTTTGATTGACTTATCTCTATTTTTTTTGTATCTCGTGCTGTTGCTTGCGCAGGATCACGCAATCGATCCACAGGAAAAGTTTCGCCTGATGCGATCTGCGTTGATTCGCCATGAATTCGAATCGTTACGACACCTTTGCCAACAACATTTACAGTTTCAGTATCAAGATCAATAACTAAACCGGTGTGTTCATCTACTCCAAGTACATAAACATCGTCTGGCAATTCGCGTTCAAGCATTGCGAGTCGTCGTTCACCCATATAACAAAATCGCGTGTCGTGGTGCCCACCCTCTGCATTGTTGTAATGCGGAATGAGTGCGACATTGATACCGATTTCGCCGAGGATATTTAGACCATCTAACCAGCGCGGGTCTTCGCCAACTTTATAAATTTCGTAAACCGGCAAAGTGAATTTACCAAGTGTCAGCGCGGCTGCCGACGCGAAAGTAACAATGCCGCCGTCGTGAAGTTTTTTATTAAGTAAACCTGCAAGTGGTGTGCCCGACCATTGACGCAATGCGTAAGTCGGCGAGCCAGGGCCTGCAAAGACATAATCTGCATCCGCAACTTTTTGTAGTCCGCGCTCAACGGCAAGCGCGTCAGCAGCAATAATCTCGGTGAGCCCCGCGACTTCAAGTACAAGATTGATGCTTGTTTGAAAATATTCGACGGCCTTGGTTGCAAGTTCGGGAGCATTTTCTTGAAATCCGTATGGAGTGTCAAGTAAAACTGCACGCGAAGTCTTTGCCAATTTTGCAGCAAGCATGCGATGAGTTGAAACCATCGTCGGCGAAGTTTCGCCTGATCCCATTACGGCAAGAATGTGTGGAAGTGTCATCAGAAAAATCCGTCGGTTAGGGCTGTGTGCACGACCTGCGCAAAACGCGCGGGGTGTTGTGCATGCAAGTCATGATCAGCAGGACTAAACCATTCAACCCTCACCTTGGGTACTAATTGCGAGGCGTGTTCAATGGCACTGCGTTTAGTTTCATTAAAAATGCCTTGTGGTCCTTCGGCCGGCACAAACATAACAGGCACCGAAATCTGACTATATATATGAGTTGGATGATGCTCCCATAATCCGCGCAAGACCATCATGTGTCGCTCAAAATTTAGCCATGGACGCAAAGTGCCATCGGGTAAATGCTCCATGCATGCCAAGGCGCCGTTGATGCCTGTTTCTGGCCAGTCAGGGTGAGCGCGTTTCATGTAATTTCTAAAGTCTGCGATCTTCGTTCCGGCGGTTCTCGGCGGACGCAACGCTTCTGCGCAATCGTCCCATTGTGGATAATGATTTTGTAATTCAAGAAAGCCGCCATCAACACAGACAACACCGCGAACTAATTCGGCGTGCGTGTGCGCCAGTTCAAGAACAACATTGCCGCCCCACGATTGACCGCAGACGATTGGGTTTACAAAACCATCTCGCTGGATTTCGCGCAATAGTCCGGCTAAATCTTGTGTCACCGTTTGCATGTCGTAACCAGTTTCAGATTTTTCACTTAGTCCGTGACCACGCAGATCAACTGCGGTAACGAGGTGACCAAGTGCGCACATCGCGAGTGCGGCACCTTCCCACAACATTGCATTTGAAGCAAGTCCGTGCACGAGCACTATCGGTGTCTTGGTGTGTGTCGTCGCATTGCCCCATGTGACTGTGTGCAGTCGAACACCATTTAAAGTATCAATCGAGTTGATCTTCGGCACAACCGCACTAATTGGTGTTGAAGAATTCACTGCAGTCAGACTAGGCATTCGTAACAGCAAAAATTCTCTTACTTTTCGTAAAGCACCGTATATTTTGCTATTCATAGTGCGAAACTTTGGGCATGGTTGCACGTGAATTAACAGAAATCAAAATTCCAAGCGAGTTGCTTCCAAGTGATGGACGATTCGGAAGTGGACCATCAAAGATTCGAGCATCACAAATTGATGCCTTGGTGTCGGCTTCAACTCATTTACTAGGTACTTCGCATCGTCAAGAACCAGTTAAAAGATTAGTTAGTTCGGTACGTAAGCAGCTTTGTCAACTATTTACACTTCCAGAAGGTTGGCAAGTTTTAATTGGCAACGGCGGCGCGAGTTTGTTTTGGGATGCAGCGACATTTGGTTTAATCAACGAGCGCAGTCAGCACTATGTATTTGGTGAGTTCTCGTCTAAGTTCGCCATAGCCGTGCAAAAAGCACCACATCTAAGTGAGCCGCTAATTGTTGAGTCACCAGCGGGCACCGTACCGACTATCGAGACGGCGCAAGGTTCGCAAGTTGATACATACTGTTTAACGCACAACGAAACTTCAACTGGTGCGATGATGAAATTACTTCGGCCATCTCAACCTGCTGATGCATTAGTTGTAGTTGATGCGACTTCGGCGGCTGGTTCTATCCCATGGTCGACAGATGAAGTTGATGTCTACTATTTCTCTCCTCAGAAAAGTTTTGCATCAGAAGGTGGCACGTGGATCGCCTTGTGTTCGCCAAAAGCAATTGAGCGAATTGAATCAATCGCAAAATCAACACGATGGTGTCCTGCCTCGCTTGACTTATCAATTGCTCTTGAAAACTCAAAAGCAAATCAGACTTACAACACGCCTTCAATTTCTACATTTGTTCTGCTGAATAATCAATTGACATGGATGCTTGAAAATGGTGGTTTGGATTGGTGCGTTAGTCGAACAAGTAGTTCGTCGAAACATCTTTACGACTGGGCCGAACAACGAAAATTCGCAACGCCGTTTATTGTTAATCCTGAGTTCCGTTCACCAGTTGTTGGCACGATCGACTTAATCGGCGTCGACGCTAACGATGTCAATGTGGTGTTGCGTGCGAACAATATTGTCGACACAGACTCGTATCGCAAACTCGGGCGCAATCAGTTAAGAGTTTCAATGTTTCCTGCTGTTGAGCCAACTGATGTGCAAAAACTTACTGCTTGTATTGATTTCATTGTTGAGGCAATTTCATGACTCGGCTCCGCGTAGTTATTGCAGAAGAAATCGCCGAGTCAGGTTTAGAGCGATTAAGAAATGCGGGTTTTGAAGTCGATATCCAACTCGAAAAAAGCCCTGAAGATCTACGGAATTGCATTGTTGGCGCAAGCGCATTAATTATTCGTTCGGCGACAAATGTAGATGCACAGTTGTTATCGGCTAGCAAAGAACTTGTCGTTGTAGCGCGTGCTGGCGTTGGTCTTGACAATGTTGATATTGCGGCGGCAACAGCCTGTGGTGTAATGGTCGTCAACGCACCAGAATCAAACATCTTGTCGGCCGCTGAACACACGATGGCTTTAATTTTGGCTATTTCACGTAATGTTCCCCAGGCGCATCGTGCACTAACGCAAGGACGTTGGGAGCGAAGTAAATGGGAGGGGATTGAACTTGCGTCAAAGACACTTGGCATATTGGGTCTAGGTCGAATTGGTGCGCTCGTTGCGCAACGTGCGCTTGCTTTTGACATGCGAATCATTGCATTTGATCCATTTATTTCAGTCGAGCGTGCGCGTGAACTAAATGTTGAGATGATGTCAATCAACGAAGTAATTGCACAGTCAGATATTTTGACAATACATTTGCCGAAAAATAAGCAGACGTTAAATTTAATAGACACCAAGATGCTTGCGTTGGCTAAACCGTCATTGAGAATTATTAATGTTGCTCGTGGTGGAATCATTAATGAATCTGATTTGGCGCATGCCTTAGGTAATGGCACGATCGCTGGCGCGGCAATTGACGTTTTCGTAACTGAGCCGACTAAATCTTCGCCATTATTCGAACTCGACAATGTTGTTGTTACTCCACATTTGGGTGCGAGCACTCGCGAAGCCCAAGATCGTGCGGGTGAAGTAGTCGCCGATATGGTCTGCCTCGCGCTAAATAACGAGTTCGTTCCATTTGCGGTCAACCTTGAGGCGAGTGATGCCAACGAGACGCTCAAGCCTTTTGTTCCACTCGCTCAACGACTTGGCCGTGTTTTTGCCTCACTTGTTGATGCGCCACCTGAGATTTTTGAAATTTCTATCACTGGAGAAATTGGCGCATATGACCCAGGCCTAATTTCGATCAGCGCTTTGAAGGGTGCACTATCTGTATGGACAAACAAAGCAGTAAGTCTTGTTAATGCACCGGTCATCGCTCGACAATTAAAGATTCAAGTTAATAAATCTTCTTCAAAAACTACGCAACATCGCGATTACGTCAATCTTGTCACCCTGCGTTCAGGAAGCCACAACTTGTCGGCGACGCTCACTGGTCGGCGACGCGAGGCACGGATCGTAATGATTGATGACCATCTGACCGACATTCCACCGTCTGAGCACATGTTGATTGTTAAAAATGATGATCGACCTGGCGCGATTGGTCGTGTTGCGACGGTGCTTGGCAATGCCAATATCAACATTGCAAACATGGATGTTGGTAATACTGAGACAGTTGGTAGCGCATTGATGTGCATCTCGACTACGACAGCAGTCTCAAAAGAAGTGATTGAAACTTTACGCACACTTGATGGGATCACGAGCGTTACCGCAATTGGTTCTTGAGATATCGTGACGTTGTGATTAATTTAATTTTGCTTGCGAACTTTGTCGCTACTTGTTTGATGACTGGTGTCATTTGGTTTGTTCAGTGGGTGCATTATCCATTGCTTGCGAGCGTGCCAGTTGATCGCGCGGTTGAAACTGCTATCGAACATCAACGCCGCACAGGACAAGTGTTGGCGATACCGATGGCCGTTGAAGGTTTCACAACATTGGGTCTATTGATTAGCCGGCCAGAAAGTGTGCAAATTTTTTGGCCATGGTTTGGTGCAGTGTTGTTGGCAGTTGCTCTTGGCAGCACAGTGTTTGTTTCCGTGCCATTGCATGCAAAAATGGCGACGAACCCGACTGCCGATGTTGGTCGGCGACTGGTTGTGACTAATTGGCTGCGCACAGTTGCGTGGTCGTTGCGCGCAGTGGTGTGTTCTGTGATGATCTTGCAAATCCATCAGTCGTAACGAGGTTTGATGATGTCTTCGCAAGATTGCCCACAGCCCGTTCGGCGCGCGGTAATGAAACAAGGCTGGTATGACCTTGCATACATTCACTATCGCTACAAAGTTGAAGAAGTCGCACGAATTTTGCCGCCGGGTCTTGAAGTTGATGTTTGTGATGGCTCGGCGTGGGTTGGACTAATTCCGTTTTCGATGCGTGGCATCGGTGTGCCGGGTTTGCCGGGGGTGCCGTATCTCGGATCTTTTCCTGAGGTGAATGTTCGTACTTATGTGCGTCGCAACGGAATACCTGGCGTTTGGTTTTGTTCGTTGGATATCAATCGGTTGCTGCCGACTATCGTCGCGCGCACTACTTATACATTGCCCTACTGTTTTGGCAAAGCGAGCAACAAACGTGTTGGCGACGAATTGCAGACATCAGTTGTGCGCAGGTGGCCACGCGGTATAGCCGAAACAAAGATTCACTTAAATATTTTAGAACCGATTGCTGAGCCGTCTCCGTTAGAAGTGTTCTTGAGCGCAAGATGGGGTTTATATACGACGACTCGTGGCGGCAGTTTGCGCTATGCGCCAATCTCGCACGATCGCTGGCCACTGAGGCGTGCCGAAATTATTTCACTTGATGACTCGTTGGTTGCAGCTGCTGGTTTTGATTCACCACGAACAGAGATCAACGGCGAACCGCATGTGATGTTTTCTAGTGGCTTACAAGTTCGCGTTGGCTTGCCTAAACGCGTTTAGTTTTTTGATGATCCTGGTCGATAGTTTCCACGATCGGCAGCAGCCCTGAGCACTGTCATGCCGTAGACAAATGCGCCAGTCATCACGATCAGAAAGATCACACTTCCAAAACCAAACAGTGCGGCTAGTGACATCGTCAGTCCTTTGAGCCCTTACCCGATAACAAAAATGCTCCGAGTGCGAGAATTGATGGCACCCAAACGCCGACATAAATTCCGTTCAGTCTGTCTTCAACCGACGAACTCTGAAAATAAAGCCACACGCTGAGCACGAGACTGGCGCCTGCCGATAAAAGGGTCGTGACTCGTAAAACTGTTTCTGGTTTCATTTAAATAAATCCTCCGAACTATAACTATAGACGATTTAGTACGAAACTTTCCTTCACAGCGGTGGCTTTTAGTCAGTGATTACAAGGTCGAGTTTCTCAAATTTATGCTTAATCACTATTGCGCTTATGCAGATTGGACCGACTAAAAGCATGCTGTGTTCAAGCATTGATAGTTCTGTTGTGCGAAACGAAAATACGATGATTACTAGCATCCAAAAAGAAGTTGCGAAGACGTTTAGCTTACGAAATTCTGAAACCTGCAATGTATGAGGAAACTCAACGTTACTTAAAGTAAGCATCGCCAGTAGAAAAGATATTGCTATGTTCAGGTTCGCATCTAAACCTAATAGCCAAATAGTTGGGATAACCAGGTTCCATGCGGCAGGGAAGCCTCTAAACCAATGCTGTGAATTTGCAATAGTTGTTTGGCTAAACCACAATGCTGACGACCCAAGAATTGCGGCGACAGCCAATTGGCCAGTTAAATCGTGCGTGACAATTTCGAACTGCCACATAAACGCGGCAGGAACAACCACACAAGTTACATAATCAATAACAAGATCCAAAATGTATCCATCAAATCTTGGTAATTCTGAATTGCTCATCCAACGTCGAGCGATCGGGCCGTCAATGCCGTCTATCAGAACAGCGATCATCATCCAAACGACTGCAGCCGTAGGCGATTTATCAAGTACCGCCACGAGTGCTGCCATGCCAGCCAGAATTCCGGTGACCGTTAATGCATGTATTGAGAGATCTATTTGATTTGATTTGAATTTGAATTTGCTTCGCACGACTCACATGATTGTACTCTGATTTGTACCATGAAGTTATTAAGTCGTCAATTCACGTTGTCTGCGATGTGGATGGTCTTAGTGATGCTTTGGTCGGTGGCGAGAATATGTGCGGTTTCGGTATGGCTTTCGGAATACGGAATCAGCACTAAAATTTTTGCCGCGGTTGAAATTTCGTCGTCATTAATTTATGGAGCCAGTTCGGCGAAAGCAGTTTCGAATCATGTCAGCAAGCAATGGCGCTCGTTTTTATTTTGGGGATTGTTGGCTTTCGTTAGTTATATCGCGCCCGATGTGTTTGTGTTCGTAAATAGCCGAAGCATGCCGACTATTTATTACGTAGTTATTATTTTACTTGCCTTGTCGTTTGGTGCTTACGCAGTATTTGTGGTGGTCAGAGCCTTGAGATCATCATGAGTTTAAATCTTGAACAGGCTTTTCAAGAGGCATCAGTACCGACGCTATTGATGTGTCTAGTTCAGCTGACCGGTGACGAATCATGGTTACGCGAGCCATATTTGCCGAAGCGAGACACAAACTTATTTGCCGATGAGTCCGGTGGCATCTCCGAATCGGCACAACAACAAATTCGTGACGCGCTTGCGACCGTGCTTGGCGAAATATCAGATGGCAAGCGAGAGATTCCGTCGCCACCCAACACTGAGTTGTTTACAAGAATGATGAGTCTGTGTGTTGCCGAAGAAGTCGCGCCCGAATATGCGCCGATGATGATGGAGGCGATGGGTTTGACTCCTCGCGATATCAGTTGGAAGACACTGTCGGCTGCTTTGAGCGAAACACTCAAAAATTTTAAAGTATTGATAATCGGCGCCGGTTTTTCTGGTATTTGCGCGGCGATCAAACTTGATCAACTTCAAATTCGCTGGGAGATGGCTGATGCAAATGCCGAGATTGGTGGCACGTGGCTCGTTAATGATTATCCGGAAGCAGGGGTTGATACTCCGAATCATTTTTATTCGTTTACGTTTGCGCCAAATCACCGGTGGCCGAAGTATTTTTCAAAGCGAATTGATGTTTTGAATTACTGTAAGGCAGTTGCCGAAAAGTTCAAAGTTGCTGACCGCATTAGTTTGAATACCGAAGTGGTGTCTACGAAATGGGATGAAGCGTCGCAGAAATGGAAAGTTGTGTTGCGCGATCAACACGGTGAGTTGCGCGAGTCTCACGCCAACGTCGTAATCTCTGGTGTCGGGCAACTCAATCGTCCTAAAAAGTCTTTCATTAAGGGGATCGAAGCATTTTCTGGCCCGTGCTTTCATTCGGCACAGTGGCGCCATGATGTTGATCTCTCTGGCAAACGAGTCGCGATAATCGGTACTGGGGCAAGCGCGATGCAGATTTTGCGTACTGTTGCGTCGCAAGCCAGTGATGTGACAATTTTTCAGCGTTCGCCGCAATGGGTGCGACCAAGCAATGACTATCACCGCGATGTCAAACCGCAAACAATGTGGTTGTTTGAAAATGTGCCGTTTTATTTTGACTGGTATCGGTTTGGTCTTTTCTGGAGATTCGGAGATGGATTGTTGCCAACTTTGCGCCGAGATGAAACTTGGCCACATTTGCAACGATCAATGAATTCACGCAACGATAAACATCGAGTACAACTCACCGAGTATTTGCTCGCGCAACTTGAGGGTCACGATGACTTAGTGGCGAAAACTTTGCCCGACTATCCGCCATATGGCAAACGAATTCTCGTTGACAACGATTGGTATAAAACTCTTAAGCAAGACAATGTTGAACTAGTTGCGTCTGGGGTAGACCATGTTGACGGCAATCAAATAGTTGCCCTCGACGGTTCATCGCGCCAGGTTGAGATAATTATTTTGGCGACTGGTTTTGAGGCCGGCAAGATGCTGGCTTCAGTGGCTGTAACTGGTCGCAATGGCGTCACACTGCGCGAAACTTGGGGTGACGACGATCCGCGTGCATATAAAGGTATGACGATGCCGAACTTTCCGAATTTATTTTGCTTGTATGGACCAAACACGAATGTGGCTCACGGTGGCAGTGTGATTTTTCAGGCCGAATGCCAAATGCGTTACATCACGAGTTGCATCACGCAGATGATTGAATCGCAAATCTCATCAGTTGACGTGCGCCCTGAAGTACATGATGCGTATAACAAAGCAGTTGATGATGAACACGATCAACTTGTGTGGTCACACCCAGGCATGGATAGTTGGTACAAAAACTCGCAAGGCCGAATATTTTCGCCGATGCCGTGGCGGTTTGTTGACTATTGGTCAATGACCCACGATGCAGATTTAGGTGACTATCTGGTCACTGCAAATCGCGAAACTAACTAGGCGAGTGCGCGCAACGAAATATCATTACAAGATTCGCAAATATTTTGCGGAATCACGCCGAGTTTCATTAAAAAACTAAATGCAATGCAGCCGAGGCAAATTGCAAAAACAGATTCGAGTGTGGCGGCGATGATTAGCGCGGCGATAACAAGTTGTGCGGCGGTTGAAAAGCCGAGCAATGTCAGGGCGAGTGCTGTGGTGGCAAAGGTTAATCCAATTGTTTGAGCGAATCGTTTTGGTGGGCCAGGCACAAATTTGTGATTGAAACTTAGTTTTGGTGTGACGACGCGTGTCACGAATAGCGCGAGTGGGCTGAATGCTGGGCCGGTGGCGACACGCGCGGCGAAACCGTATGTCAACGCGACAAGAATGAGTGTTTGCGAGGTCAATAAATAAGCCACGCTGGCTACGACGACGCCGGCGGCGACAAGTCGCGCTGATGTTTCGTTGGCGGGGTTCGGAAAAGGAAAGCGCTTTGTCATGCGCCACATCGTATCGTTAAACCCGACTAATTTAGTCAGGTATTA
>JBAXAW010000020.1:0-21477 GCA_037142305.1 Actinomycetota bacterium | reverse complement strand
GGTTTGGTATGACGATGTGTTCGCCGCCGACCAGTTAAATCACTTTCTGTGATTATCGCCAGATCCTGAGCGTTAATAATGCAACCACTATGAAGTGACGCAACGACGATCGAAACACCGGGGCTCGTGATTGCAGTTGCCTGTTGTTCAAGTGACCGAACCGTGACGCCTTCAAGAGTCAATACTTCAAAAAATCTTTGCGCTGAACTTTGTGTGTCGGCAGCGATTATCACACGAAACTTCTTGGTGACAAATCGCAAGATTCGGTTAGCGAGCGCTTCGGTGTCGCCAGTTGCTTGACCCCAAGTTGATGATTCAATGCTTGCCGCACCAGGAGAATCAGCAACTGGGTTAAGCGAAATTATCGACTCGGCATTTGTGTTTTTTAGAAACGACTCAATTTCTGAGTGCAGTCTCGGATACTTCTGATCAGGATCTCGCGACCATGTCGATGCCAACGCTCTTGCTAAGTCATCTTCTTCGGCGATCAAATCGCGTGCGCGGTCGCGCAATCTTCGTGGCTCAATCAGCACGATATGAACCGAGGCTGATTCGGCGCACACATCAGTTAGTACTTTGCTATCTGTTGCTACCCATGGCAACCAAGACTCCATGCCGTCAAAAGTCGCACCTTGAGCGATGCGCTCCCAATTTTCTTGACCCCAAGGTTCTTCGGCTATCAAGTTTTGTGCACGAGCGGCAACTTCTGAATTGATAATTAATTCGCGTGCAGGAAATATTTGCACGCTGACCAGGTCGTCAGTGCTGCGCTGATCGTTGACGTTAAACGTAGTCAGTCGATCAACTTCGTCGCCCCATAAATCGATGCGAATTGGCGTATCAGCCGTAGATGGAAATACATCGATGATTGAACCGCGCCGCGCAAATTCGCCACGGTGTTCAACGAGTTCTTCACGACGATAACCAAAACAGGCAAGTGTCAAAATTAATTCATCCATATCGACTTGTGTTTTTTGTTTTATTACTAGCGGTTCAACCACGGTGTTGCTGAGGTGTTGCAGTAAAGCACGCACACCCGTGACAATTATTTTCGGCGGATCATTTTTGATTCGCCACAAAACTTCAAGTCGTTTACCCATCGTTTCAACATTTGGACTAACTCTTTCAAACGGCAAGGTTTCCCACGCCGGAAAGAGAACTACATCTCGCTCGGGCAGAAACGCGACGAGGTCATCGCGGAGTTGCCCTGCCATTAATCCGGTTGGTGCTGCGACGATTACTATTTCGTTTTCGGTTCGTTGTGTTAAACCCGAAAGCAACAATGGCCATGTGTGTTCGGCACAAACAATCGAAGCGCTTTTCTCTCCGAGTGCTGCACTCAGTGCTGGATCAAAACTAAATGTCGAAGCGAGTGCGCCTAAAACGGTCATTGCGCGGCGCCCTAGCGGGCATTGATGTTGCGCATTGCGGCATCAAGACCTTCGGCAATAATCAGTTGCACTGCATCAGCAGCAATTTGTACCGAAATATCGAGCAGTTCGCGTTCACGAGCAGGAATTTTTGACAACACATGATCGGCACCAGCTTCTTTTGAAGCAGGCTTGCCGACGCCGATTCTCACGCGAATAAAGTCTTGTGTTTTTAAATGCTGCTTAATTGATTGTAAACCGTTGTGCCCAGCAAGCCCGCCCCCGGATTTAATTTTTACAACTCCAGGCTCAAGATCAAGTTCGTCATGCACAACAATAATCTTGAGTGGATCAGTAATCGAGAATCGTCGCGCCAGTGGCCCGACTGCGTTTCCAGACTCGTTCATAAAAGTAGTTGGCGTGGCGATTAGAAAATGCTTACTCGATGCGCTGACTTCAGCAGTTAGCGCCCTGTCGCGACTTGCCTTTAGCGCAACGCCAATGCGTGTCGCGAGAAGCTCGATTGTTTCAAAGCCAACATTGTGGCGAGTGCGCGCGTATTTAGAACCAGGGTTTCCTAATCCAATTACTAATGCGTCAAAAGGTGTGCCGCGACGCTCAAGATGCTCGGGCCGCGTGGTGCGACCGAACAGCCCCATTTAGTTTTAAGCCGACGGTTTGGCGTCGCCTGCTGGAGCAGCGCCCGCATCTGGAGTAGCGGCAGCGGCACCTTCGGCTGCAGCGGCAGCAACTGGTGCAGCCTCTTCAGTCTTGGTTTCGAGCACTGTTACGACAACAAGATCAGGATCGCCAACCGCGCTAACGCCGTTCGGCAGAACAACGTCTGACAAGCGAATTACATCCTGCATGCCCATTGCTGTTACGTCGATCAAAATTTCGTTTGGAATATTCGCCGCTGTTGCGCGAACCTGAATTGTGTTAACAGTCGCGTCGACTAATCCACCTTCTGAGAGAACAGCCTTGGCAGTGCCAGTGAGGTGAACCGGAATATCCATCGTGATTAATTCGGTGAGCGAAATTTGCATGAAATCAATGTGTCGCACCACGCGCTTTACTGGGTCACGCTGAAGTTCTTTTACGATCGCAGGATATTTTGTGTCGCCAACTTGAAGTTCAAGAATTGTGTTCACGCCGGCTGGGCCAGCAAGTGCTACGCGCAAGTCGCGTCGCTCAACGGTGATTTTAACTGGCACCATGCCGTGACCATAAATTACACCTGGAATGTGATCTGTTGCCACAAGGCGACGAGATTCGGCACTGCCAATTTTGCGACCGATTTTGGTTTGAAGGATAGTAGCCATGAGAACTCCGAAAGTCGAATAAGACGCCAACTGATTGACGGCTTTTTAGTCTATGGGCGGGCGCTTGAACTTGCCACACATGAAATTTATGACTGGTTTTCGCCCCCGAATAACTCGCTGACGCTGGTGTCTTCAAATACAGCGGATAGTGCGTCGGCGAGAATTTTTGCAACAGAAAGGATCTCTATTTTGGCGATTCGTTTTTCAGGGGCAAGTGGCAACGTATTTGTCAAGATAACGCGGCTAATTCGAGATTTGTCTAGCCGTTCAATCGCGGGGCCAGACAGCACACCATGGGTTGCCATTGCCCAAACTTCTTTTGCACCGCGGGCATAAAGCAGATCGGCTGCGCTGCAGATTGTTCCACCTGTATCAATCATGTCGTCTGCCAAAATACAAAGACGGCCCTCAACTTCACCGATCACTTCTTTAGCTTCGGCGATATTAGTTGTATTCTTCGGACGACGCTTATTAACGAATGCAACATCTGCGCTCATGTCGGTTAGATGTTGTGCAAATCGCTCAGCAACTTTTACTCGACCTGCATCGGGCGAAACAATTACGAGTCCTTCTTTAGCATTTTTTCGAACGTATTCTTCAAGAACCGGTATCGCAGTCAAGTGATCAACTGGTCCTTCAAAAAATCCTTGAATTTGTCCGCTGTGTAAATCAATTGAGACCATTCGCTTTGAGCCAGCGGCCTTGAACATGTCGGCGATCATTCGTGCAGTTATTGGCTCTCGACCTTCAGCTTTGCGATCTTGTCGCGCGTATCCATAAAACGGACAAACTGCGGTGACGCGTTTTGCTGATGCGCGATATGCGGTGTCGATCATGATTAGTTGCTCCATGATCGAATCGTTAATGCTGCGTCCACCGAAACTGCAATGCGTTTGCATAATAAACACATCTCCACCACGAATGCTTTCACCGAATCGTGGTCGAAGTTCTCCGTTGGCAAACTCGACGATGTTTGCTTCGCCGAGTTGAACGTTTAAATGTTGAGCAACTTCTTCTGCCAGCGCTGGATGTGTTCGACCCGAATAAAGCGCCATCCGCTTCGTCGTGACTTTGTCTATCGTCTTGTTAACTTCATTCGGCCGAGTCATTGCTGACCATCATAGAACGAACTGGTGATTGCGTTGTCAGCAACCGAGCTTCCGGGCTCAAGGTTTGCGAACGGTCCAACTTTTGCGCCACTGCCGATAGTTGAACCACGAGCAACTGTTGATTCAACGCATGTGCCTGATCCAACAACCGTGTCAATTAAGCGCGTATTTGGCCCGATTTCGCAGTTGTCGCCGATCACAGTTGCGCCTTGCAAAATTGTGCCCGGCAACAATGTCACGTCTTTGCCAATCTGCACAGTTACATCAATAAATGTTTGACGCGGATCAAACATTGTCACCCCGTTAACGAGCCATTGCTTATTGGTTCGCGCTCGCAGCTCACGTTCGGCAAGTGCCAACTGCCAACGGTCGTTGACGCCAGCGACTTCATTGGCTGGGGCAGTGCGCGAACCAACATGGTGGCCCATGCTCGCCAGAACTTCAACAACATCTGTTAAATAATATTCAGACTGTGAATTTTTGTTTGAGATTCTTCGCAATGCTGGGCCGAGAAGATCTCGACGAAAAGCAAAAATGCCGGTGTTGATTTCGTTAATCGCACGAATCTCGGGTGTTGCGTCACGCTCTTCAACGATTTGCAAAACGCGATCATCTTTAGCCCGCACAATTCTGCCATAGCCAGTCGGTTCATCAACGAATGCAGTCAGCAATGTTGCAGCATTATTTGATTGTTGATGTTCTCGTACGAGATTAGAAATTGTTGAAGTTCGCAACAACGGAGTATCGCCAGGCATGACAATGATTGTTGAAGTATCGTCAATTTCGGTTTGCGCGCCGACACTTTCATCAATTGCGGTTAATCCAACAATTGTTGCATCACCCGTGCCGCGCTGAACTTGCTGTTCAGCAAACGAAATATTTGCCCACTGCGGCGCATCTAGTGCAATAACTTGTTTTACTTGTTCCGCAGAATGACCAACGACGACCACAGTCTGCGTGATTTCAATTTCATTTAGTGCATGAATTACATGAATCACCATTTCTCGTCCACACATCATGTGCAATGGCTTTGGTCGAGTCGACTGCATTCGGGTGCCTTCTCCTGCGGCGAGGACGACGGCGTAAATTCTCACGACTCTTTTATACACGATTAAAAGTTTGCGGGCGTGAGACCAGTTCTCACGCCACTTCGAGTTCCGGGGAGAGGACTCGAACCCCTATATACGGGACCAAAACCCGTTGTCCTGCCATTGAACGACCCCGGAAAGGGCATTTCTTAACGCCTCCACGGTAGCCAATTTATGTGCCGATTCTCATCTTAAGCAGATATCGTGTTGCGAGTCATGGGATCACTGGTCAAGCGCCGTCGCAAACGAATGCGCAAAAAGAAGCACAAGAAGATGCTTCGCCGTACCCGGCATCAACGCAACAAATAGAACCGCTTCGCGCTGTTTTTACGCGCCATCACCGCAATTACAAGTTATTTTTTCGCGGTTAATTGCTCTAGTCCAGCGGTTATTGCGTCCGTCAACAACAAACTTCCTTTCACAGTTAAGTGAAGCGAGTCATAATACAGTGCTTGTCCATTAAGCGTCTGTTTGCAATTAACTCCATCGCACAATGTTGTCGCTGGGTCGACAACCACAAAGTTTTCATAGTTTCTAAATAACTCGGATTCGGCGCGAGTTATGCGGTTACGAATTTCTGAAGTCTTTAAAGAAATCTTTTCGTCGAAAAGTTTCTGCAAAAGAACCAAATCACGCATGTTAGACATCGGTGGTTGAAGTATCACGAGCGTCTTTTGATTTTTGAAGTCATTGTTAATTTTCTGTCGCAACATTGAAATCCAGATAGCGATTGACTGATTCACATCGGCTGCAGGTTTACCATTTAGGTCTCTTAAAACTTCACCTCGGCTGACATTGTCAACATAGATACTGCTCATGTTTGAAATCACCAAAATATCAGGCTTGATTTCGGCAATTTTCTTTTCTATCTCTGGGAAGGTTGTGATGCAATAAGTTCTATTTGAAACAGGTTTCAAAATTATCGGACAACCATAAGAGTAATAGGCAGAAAAGTTCATACCTAAGGCGTGTGTTGCAGCGGCGACTCCATCACTGCTGGCAGTCGCCGCCGAATCGCCAACTAGAAGTAATCTTTTCGCTGTACTGCCGAACTCGTTACCGTCACAGTTCGGAATTGCTTTGCCTTTATCGATCCGACAATCGTGAACATCAGCAAACGAGCCCTTTTTGATTTCATCGTTCTTTAATTCTCTTAAGCCCAGACCACTGTTGCTACCAAATTGCACGACTACCGATACGAGAATCGGCACAATCGTGCAAACTACTCCAAGCTTCAGCGCGCGCTTTCCACGTATTTCGGGGTTATGTCGAATCGGGTTTTCAATAAGTCGAAGTGAGATGATTGCAAATCCTGCAGAAAATATTGCAGCTGATATCGGTGCGAAATAATGTGAGTTCGGCGAAAGCCTGTGTGCAAAAACAATTAACGGCCAGTGCCACAGATACCAAGAAAAAGAAATAGTGCCAATCCTGATGAGCGGCTTAATTGCGAGAAGGCGGGTGGTGGCACTTGAATTAGTGCCAAGGTAGATCAAAATAGCTGTGCTGAAAACTGGTGCTATTGCTGCGGTGCCTGGAAAGATAGTGAATGAGTTAAAAGTAACTGCTGCCCAAAGAATTACTATTAAAGAAACTGTGGCGAAAAGATTTGTGGCAATCTGCGGCAAACTGCGCCGTGAAGTTGGCGAAAGGGCGAGTATTGAGCCAACAAGAAATTCCCACATTCGCCAAGGTGTGCCGAAGAATGCCATTAACTCTGGTTTTGGAAGAAACTGGTTTCCATTTGATAAGTAGTAAGAACCTACGAAAGAAATCACCGAGATAGTCAAAAGCGAAATTCGCATCGCCCCGGATGAAATCTTGACTCTTACAACTCGCAATAGAATTATCAGAATTGGAAAAATTAAGTAGAATTGTTCTTCAACCGCGAGGCTCCACAGATGGCGTAGTGGATTTTCTGCAAGCGCCCAGTAACTATCCTGCATATAAAAATAAAGATTCGATCCAAAAAAGCTTGAAGCTCTAGACGTATCAACGACTTGTTGTTGCTCTCCAAATGGTGACAAAGCGACCACCGAAATCAAAAGCGTTCCGATTGTTGCAAACGCAACGGCTGGGAGAATTCTTCTAACCCGCCGCGAGTAAAATTCAGATAATCGGAGCGTGCCGGTTCGTGTGTACTCACGTGATAAAAGCTGCGTTATAACAAATCCTGAAATGACGAAGAACATGTCAACACCGATATAGCCACCAGGGAATGCAATGCCAGTATGGTAAGTAACAACTAGAAGTATCGCTATCGCTCGTAAACCTTGAATGTCTTGGCGAAAGTATGTTGTGCTTTCGGTTACCTCGGCCACTAACAGAGACTACTTTGTTCGAGTAACGACGACTGTTGCATCTGCGAGTTGCTCAGCGAGATTTTCGAATTTTCCCTCAAGCCACCAGGTTGATCCGCTTCCGGCGAGAACTGGCTCGACTCCGGCGGCTTGCGAAATTTTTTGCTTCCATGTTGCCAAGCGTGGTTCAACTTTTATCGCAGCAATTTCTAAATCATTAACACCAGAATTGTTTAACTGAACTTTGCCAAAATCTGTTAGCTCGTCAAACGCTCTATAAACCGCAGGCGTTGAAACACCGAACGGGGGAATCACGAGAGTTATTTCGCGATGCAATTTCTCCAACGGTTCAATAATTTCGCCGATTCCCAAAACTCTGGCACGACCTCCAACAATACAAAAAGCAATATCGGCGCCAAGTTTTGCAGCGCTGACCAAATCAGTGAATCCTGCCCACCGCAGAATTGCCGCCGCATCAGCAGAGCCGCCACCTAATCCGCCGCCTGCAGGAATATTTTTGGTTACTCTCACGTGTGCTTTTCGACCAGCGAGTAGTAGCGCTCTTGAGACAAGATTATTTGACAGATCTTGGTCAGTTGTATTTAGATCGCCAGCGAACTTGCCAGTTATTTCGAGGCCAGTTCGCGAAGGGTCGACAACTAATTCATCGGCGAGATCGAGAGTCACCATTTCAGCGTCAATTAAATGAAATCCATCTGCGCGCACGCCAGTGACTTTTAATGAGACAGTGAGTTTGGCTGGTGCAACAAGTGAAACGATTTGTGGGTTCATTGATGCGACCCCGCCAAACGACTCTTGATTATTTTGCAAAGTCTTCCCCATGCCGCCAAGTCAAGTTCTTCAGCACGAGATTCAGGGTTCACACCCGCAGATTCAAAATCTGCTGGTAGCGCAACATCGACCAGGGCACGACGCAACATTTTTCTTCGCTTTGCGAAACCCGCGCGCACGAGTGCGAAAAGTTCACTTGCTTCAACATCTATGACTCCAGGTTCGTTTCTTCGGCGAATATCCACGAGTGCCGACTCAACACGCGGCTGTGGAAAGAAAACAGATGCCGACACAGCGCCAACGATTTTGGCTATTGCCCAGTAATTAATTTTGACGCTGACAGCGCCATAGGCATCGCTACCAACTTGGGCGACTAATCGATCGGCAACTTCACTTTGCACCATCACTAATAGATGATCTACTTGTGATAGTCCATCCAATATGTCGGCGACAATTGGGGTCGCCAAGTTGTAAGGCAAGTTAGCCACAACATGCCAGTTTTTTGACTTTGTAAGCAATGGTTGCCAGTCAAGTTGCATTGCATCCCCGTGGATTATCTCAACATTTGGCAGTAACGCAGTATTTTCTCGCAGCACTTCAACTAATCCATTATCTATTTCGACGGCGACAATCTGTGCGCCAGTTTCGGCAAGTGCGAGTGTTAGCGAACCGAGGCCAGCGCCGATTTCAAGTACAAAATCTCCAGTTCGAACATCGGCAAGACGAGCAATCTTTCGAACTGTGTTGGCATCAACTACAAAGTTTTGACCGAATGCTCGCCGTGGCGCTAGCCCATGTTTGGTTAATAGCGCAGAAACTTCTGTTCGTGTGAATGTCACCAGGAGACGTTCACTGGGATCGGCGCGTCAACAAGATTTGAAATCCTTTCAAAAACTTTGGTGTGTAACAACGCTGTCGCTCCTGCTGGCATTGTCTCACGGTAAACGTTGGTGCACTTTGTGGTTCTGCCGTTATTGATATTTTTTATCGTTAATGAAATACCAAATGGTGCTGCAGGCACAAAGCAAACGACATCTGGGGCGTTGTCGAAGTTACTAAAAGTTGCAATTAGTTGCAATCCGCTAGTTTCGGTGGCTGGGTAAGCGATTTGTGCCGAGCCGTCCTGAACAATTGGCGCAGGGCCACTGAGAATTATCGGAGCGGGTGACTCTTCGTCTGAGACAACTCCAGAACTTGGCGCAATCGTGCTGAAGGCAGGGTCAATGGTCGTCGCTGTAGTTACGGATTCAGAGGAATTATTTCCGCTACAAGATCTCAAAATAGGAAATAAAATTATGGTTATTACTGTCAAAACGACGATCCGTCGGCGCTGAAAAGTCGATAGTAACAATTTAATTTCTCCCTGTTACTTAATTGGTTCTGCAGTAAACAAGGCTACGCACATAGCCCTGCGAAAGCAATCAGCGCGTTGCTGGTTGTTTGATTTGCAATCTCATTTATTGAAACATTTCGTACTTGTGCTAAACATGCGCCAACATCAACGAGATATGCCGGCTGATTCGAAACTCCGCGATGTGGCACCGGTGCAAGAAACGGGCTGTCAGTTTCAACGAGCATTTTGTCGATGCTACAAATTTTTGCAGCATCGCGAATTTCTTCGGCTTTTTTAAAAGTGACGATTCCTGAAAATGAAATAAATGCGCCACGATCAAGACATTTCTTTGCTTCAATCGGCGAACCCGTGAAGCAATGAAAAATAGTTCGCTCAGGTACACCGCATGAATCAAGAATCTCAAATGTTTCATCCCATGCGTCACGAGTGTGAATCACGAGTGAAAGTTTGTATTCATGTGCCAAAGCAATCTGCTCGGCAAAGATTTCACGTTGCACGGCACGGTCAGAATGATCGTAAAAATAGTCAAGACCACATTCACCGATCGCTACAACTCGACGCTGGGTGATTAACTCATGCAAGCCATTGAGACCATGCTTTGCATCATGCGGATGCAAGCCGACCGTGGCCCACACATCTTTGTGTTTTGCTGCAAGATCGATCGCCGCGCGCGAAGTTGTTACATCGGTGCCGATGGTGATCATCCGCTTAACGCCTGCGTGACGAGCCGCGTCAAGTGCTGCGTCTGCGCCCCCAGGAATATCTTCGTAGGTCACATGACAATGCGTGTCAACCCACTCGGGCAACTCGTTTTGCAAACTTGTCATTGCTAAATCTTCTTGCGAGGAAACAGCGGTTCGCCTTTCGTCACGGTCGTGCCACCGGGGTAGCGACCCCATTGTGTATCAGTGCCGACTCGTTGATCAGAAACCTGGCCAGACATTCCGAGGCGTTGCCACACATCTTGAGTTGTCGCCGGCATTGCTGGGCTTGCCAAAATTGTCACAATCCGCAATGCTTCAAGCGCGTCGCCCATTACCAAGTCAAGATCTTTGCCTGGTTCCATCTTCCACGGTTCGTTCGTTTCAAGGTAAGCATTCGTTGCGCGAATTAGTGACCATGTGGCATCAAGCGCGCGACCAGGTTGAACATTTTTCCATTCGGCAATTGTTTCGCTGACACTTTGCGCGGCAATTGCCGCAAGCGGGCTAGTTGAAGACGGCATAGGCCCGATACCACCGCATTTTTTTTCAACAACGGTTGCAACACGCGCAGCAAGATTTCCAAAATTGTTTGCGAGATCTGAGTTGTAGCGCGAGAGTAATCCTTCATAAGAAAAGTCGCCGTCATTGCCATAGTTAGTGTCGGCCAAAACGTAATATCTAAAACCGTCTACACCGATTTCATCGATCAGGTCAAGCGGGTTCACTACGTTGCCGGTTGTCTTCGACATCTTTTCGCCGCCAACTAATAGCCAACCGCCGACTGCCCAACCCTTTGGTGGCTCCAAGCCTGCCGACATCAACATCGCCGGCCAGTACACGCAGTGAAAACGAATGATGTCCTTGCCGATGAAGTGATAGTCGACAGGCCAGTTAGCAGCAAACTGTTTTTCGTCGGTTCCGTATCCGTGTGCAGTGATGTAATTCGCCAATGCGTCAAACCAAACATATGCAACATGCGAGTCATCCCACGGCAACTTGATGCCCCATGTCAAAGTTTTTCGACTCACCGAAAAATCTCTGAGACCCTGCTTAATGAAACCAGTTACTTCATTGACACGATGATCTGGTTTGATTGCGTCAGGGTGGTCTGCGTACCACTTCAGAAGTTTTTCTTCGTAGCGTGACAGGCGAAAGAAATAGTTTTCTTCTTCGACATACTCGGCCTTCGTGTTATGGATTTTACATTTGCCGTTGTCAAGCTCTTCGGGTGTGTAATAAGCCTCGCACGCAACGCAATAATGTCCGCGATAAACATCTACTTCAATGTCGCCTGCGTCATAGCAGGCTTGCAATAGTTTTTGCACGCCAATTTTGTGGCGTTCTTCGGTTGTGCGAATAAAATCATTGATATTGATATCCAGGCGATCCCACGCATCTGCGAATAACGGTGCAATTTTGTCGACAAATTCTTTGGGCGAGATACCTTCGGCATCGGCGAACTGCTGAATCTTTAAACCATGCTCGTCTGTGCCAGTTAATAGGTGTACTTCTTCGCCACAAAGTTTGTGCCAGCGGCAAACAGCGTCAGCGATGATCGTCGTGTAAGCGTGACCTAGATGTGGTTTGGCATTGACGTAATAAATTGGCGTCGTTGCCGAGAACTTTTTCACGTATATAACTTACAGTTTCAGGCTTGTTGCTAATGGTTGTATTAGCGGATGCAATAGCGCTCGTTAGTTATCATCACGAACTTGCAGTGCAAGTTCATAGACATGGCGTTTGGCAACGCCAAAGCGAGCCGAAACTCGCGCCGCAGAATCTTTGCGACTTACACCTTTGGCAATCTCGGCTTTGATTGCGGCGACTAGTTCTTCATTAGTCGGTGGAGTAGGTGGTTTGGCCGGTTCAAGAATAATCACATATTCACCGCGAGGCTCGGTTGCCGCCACGAGCATGTTTGCATCTTGCAAAGTTCCACGCCAAATCTGTTCGTGCAGTTTTGTAAGTTCGCGCGCCAAAACAACACGACGCATCGCGCCACACGCTGTTGTTAAATCGCTCAAAGTTTTTACAAGTCGATGCGGTGCTTCATAAAGCACAATCGTGCGCGACTCTGTTGTGGTCATCGCAAGTCGATCGGTGCGCTCAGCCCCACTACGTGGCAAAAAACCCTCAAACACGAATCGCGAAGTTGGCAAGCCACTAATTACGAGGGCCATCGTTAGTGCCGACGCGCCAGGCACAGCAGTTACATTGCCGCCGGCTTCAACAACCGCGACAACTAACCGTTCGCCCGGGTCGCTGATGCCTGGTGTTCCGGCGTCGGTAATTAGCGCAACTGTCGACCCAGACGAAACTAATGAAACGATTTCTTCGCGGGTGTCGTATTCGGTGTGTTCGTTGATCACGATAAGTTTTTTGCCAGTTACCCCAAAATGTACGAGAAGTTTTCCAGAGTGTCGCGTGTCTTCACAGCAAATTACGTCTGCACTTTGTAGCGCTTCAATTGCTCGTTGCGTCATGTCGCCAAGATTGCCAATTGGTGTTGCAACTAAAACCAATGAGCCAGATAATTTTGAACCGTTACTCATGTGAGTCGCGCTTCAAGAGTGTGGCCAAGTACAAGTCCCCAATTTTCAAATGTGCCAGCACCGGCCTCAAGCACATGGCTTGCGCCAAACACAGGCAATGCAACGCGTCGTGGTTTGATGGTTTGAATCTTGATGACTTTAAATTCAGAATCAAGATAGGCGACGTCGAGCGAACATTTCACGCCAAATGTATGAATCCACTTACAACTGTCAATAAATAGTGGCGTCTCGATTTCGGATTGACCGATCAAGCCGTGTCGCCGAGTTTGCGCAGTATCGGCAACATTCAAACTTGAAAGCACTTGCGCTTGGCACATTAGCCAGCCAGCCTTAAATTGAGTCGGCTTGCTCATCGCTAATTTATGTGTTGTGGCGAATTTCTAGGGTGTCGCCGTCAACGACCTCGTAATCTTTTCCTTCAACGCGAATCTTGCCGACATCTTTTGCTTTGTTCCATGAGCCAATCGCCAGCAGTTCATCCCACGCAATAACATCGGCGCGAATGAAACCGCGTTGTAGATCGCTGTGAATTTTTCCTGCACACTCGGGTGCTTTTGCGCCAGCGTGAAATGTCCAGGCGCGAGTTTCTTTTTCGCCAGTTGTGAAATAAGTTCGAAGTCCAAGCAAGTGATACGCCGAGCGAACCATTCGTGGCAAAGCACCTTCGCCTAGACCAAGTGCCTCGAGCATCTCTTTACGATCTTTGGGCTCTAACTGCGCGGCTTCGGCTTCAAGTTGCACGCTCATGCCAAGCACTTCAACTTGGTTCTCACTTGCCGAACCAGGTGGCGCAAGTTCTTTGCGCACGATTGCCTCAAATTCTGGAATTCGCGCCAAGTCGTCTTCGGCGACGTTAACAACTGCCAACACTCGTCGAGTCGTCAACAAAAAATGTGGGGCCAGTAATTCTAAATCATCTTTTGAAATCACCGCTCGATATAGCGGTCGACCTTCGGCGAGATTTGCCTGCGCGCGCGTCAACGCACCAAGTTCATCTTCGAGAGATTTATCCATGCGGACAGCCTTCTGCATCCGATTAATTTTTGTCTCAACAGATTCAAGATCGGCGAGCGCAAGTTCGATTTCGAGTACTCGTAAATGTTCAAGCGGGTCACTCGGCCCAGGAATATCATCGTCGGCGAATGCACGCAACACGTAAACAATGGCATCCACTTCGCGAATGTTGGCAAGAAATTTATTTCCGAGTCCTTCACCTTTGCTTGCGCCTTCTACCAGTCCACCGATATCGACAACTTCAACAGTGGCGTAAACAGTTTTCTGCGTCTTTGACATCACTGCAAGCGCATCAAGTCGCGGGTCAAGAACTTTGGCCATGCCAATATTCGGATCTTTAGTTGCAAACGGGTAGGGCGCCGCGAGCGCATTCGACCCGGTCAACGCGTTATATAAGGACGACTTTCCAGCATTAGGTAAACCGACAAGCCCGAAGCGTTCCATGAGAGGCGTCAGGCTATCTGTGCCGAACTACCTGTCTAGGTTTGAGCATTTAGATGCGGTAATTGTTACTATGCAGACAGTGTTAATTATTTAACTAACGGCTAGTTATCTAGCAAGTCCAAGGAGAATTTGAAGTGACGTCATTTGATCTAGATCTCAGCAAGTACCAACTCGGCTGGAGTGACAAAGTCGAATATGCATTTGAGCCAGTTAAAGGATTGAACCCTGGTGTTGTAGAGCAAATCTCGTGGTGGAAAGGCGAGCCAGAGTGGATGCGCAAAATGCGTTTGCGCTCGCTGCAAACTTTCGAACGCAAGCCGATGCTCGACTGGTTCGCAGTCAACATGCCAGACATCGATTTTCAAGACATCTATTACTACTTGAAGCCTGCAACCGCGCAAGTTGACGAATGGGAAGACCTTCCTGAAGAGATGCGCAAGACTTACGAAAAACTTGGCATTCCAGAAGCAGAGCGTAAATATTTGGCAGGCGTTACCGCGCAATACGAAAGCGAAGTCGTGTTTCACCGCAATCGTGAAGATCTCGAAAAACTCGGCATCTTGTTTTGCGATATGGATACAGCATTGCGTGAATATCCAGATCTCGTCAAGCAATATTTTGGTTCGGTTATTCCGCCGGGCGACAATAAGTTCTCTGCGCTCAATACTTCGGTTTGGTCCGGTGGCTCATTTATTTATGTTCCGCCAGGCGTCGAATGTGAAATGCCGTTGCAGGCTTATTTCAGAATTAATAGCGAAAATGCCGGTCAATTCGAGCGCACATTAATTATCGCTGACGAAGGTTCAAAAGTTCACTACATCGAAGGTTGCTCTGCTCCGGTTTATACGAAAGACTCGTTGCACTCAGCAGTTGTCGAAATTATCGTCAAGCCAAGTGCGCATGTCACCTATACGACTATTCAAAACTGGTCGCCGAACGTTTACAACTTGGTTACCAAGCGTGCCCGTGTTGAAACAGAAGGTCACATGGAGTGGATTGACGGCAACATCGGCTCGAAACTGACGATGAAATATCCAAGTGTTTATTTGATGGGGCCAAAAGCAACTGGTGAAGTTTTGTCGGTTGCTTACGCAGGCGCAGGGCAGCATCAAGACGCTGGTGCAAAAATGGTTCACGCTGCGCCCGAGACGACCTCAAAAATCGTTTCAAAGTCAATTTCTAAAGATGGTGGAATCACTGCATATCGCGGTTTGGTTCGAGTTGAAGAAGGCGCAACTAATTGCAAGAGTCATGTGCAATGTGACGCGCTGATTCTCGATGAACAAAGTGAGAGTCGCACGTTTCCATACATGGAAGTTGGTGCGCGCGATGCACAGATCGGTCACGAAGCAACTGTTTCAAAAATCGCTGACGAACAACTTTTCTATTTGCAGAGTCGCGGCTTGTCACAAGAGCAGGCGATGAGCATGATCGTCAACGGTTTCATCGAGCCAGTAACGCGCACATTGCCGATGGAGTATGCCGTTGAATGGAGTCGTCTGATTGAGTTACAAATGGAAGGCTCGGTCGGCTGATCAAAGCCCACTGAAGTAAAATCTAGATATGTCAATGCGAACTGAGTGCAAGCACTTTGAAAGTCGCACGTATTCAAATGGCGACGCAATGCGTCGTTGTCGGCTTGATCTTGCGCCAGACGCACCGTGGCGTTGCCCAGACGATTGTGTGAAGTTTGATCATCGTGCTGTTGACATTGGTTGGGCGCACGGCACAATCGTGCCAAATGTGACCCCTGCCGAGCCGGTGAGCGTCAAAGACGGAACAGCGGCATCGGTGTTGAGCGAAACAGAAGCGATAATTAATGCAATGGCTAACGACATTGCTGCAGAAATTAAAGAAAAGCAGAACAAAAAGAAAAAGCGCAAACGCAAATGAACACACTCACTTTGCCAACAGTCGATGAAGAGATCTGGCGCTATAGCCGCATCGGCGAACTCAATCTCGACCAATTCAATCTCGGCAAAGTTACAACAAAAATCGACGTTTCTAGCCAGGCAAAACAATTTGTTTCAGCAGCGACGAATATCGCGCCACGCAATGCAACAGACATCTTTGAAGACCTAAATGTTCGACATGCTCAACTAACGTCGATCAGCGTTGCGAAGAACCAAGTCGTTGTTGACCCAATAGTAATTACACACTCGCTCGACGAATCTGGAGTTGTCGCTTATCCACGATTAGTGATCGAGGCGCACGAAAATAGCGAAGTAACGGTTGTCGAACGATTTATTTCGAGTGCCAACGCAAAGTCGCTGATTGTGCCGGTTGTAGATGTGCGTGCTGCTCAGTCGGCGCGGGTTACATATGTGGCGATTAACGAACTTGGCGCATCAACTTGGCAAATCGGTTATCAGCAAGCCATCGGCCAACGCGATTCAATGATGAAGTTGTTCACCGTCGCCCTTGGCGGCGATTATGCCCGCATGCGCGCCGAAGTACGACTCGAAGGTCAGGGCGCCAACTCGCAACAAGTTGCGCTCTATTTCGCAGACGCAAATCAAATGCACGATTTTCGTACGTTGCAAGACCATGCCGCACCGCGCACGCACAGCAGTTTGCTATTTAAAGGCGCAGTTAAGGACACATCGAAAAGTGTTTACACCGGTTTAATTCGCATTCGTGAGAACGCCACAAAGTCAGAGGCGTTTCAGACCAATCGCAACCTGACTTTGTCGAACGGCGCGTGGGCAGAGAGCGTGCCGAACCTTGAAATTGAAACTAATGATGTTAAGTGCAGTCACGCCAGCACTGTCGGCCCAATAGACGAAGAGCAAAGGTTTTATCTTGAAAGCCGCGGCATTCAGCCAGATATCGCCGAGCGATTAGTCGTGCTTGGGTTTTTTGATGAAGTGCTTAACCGTCTGCCTGCGTTGCCGTTTGTCAGCGGTTTGCGCGAACGCGTTAGCACGAAACTTCTCGGAGCAAAATCATGAAACAAAAAATCTGCAAACTCGATGAATTGATTTCGGGCAAAGCGCGACGTTTCGAAGTCGCCGACCGAGCAATTGCTGTTGTAAGAATCGATAATCAGGTTTATGCGATTGGCGACAAGTGCAGCCATGCAGATGTCGCGCTTTCCGATGGCGAAGTTTTATGTGACACCAAAGAAATCGAATGCATCCGCCACGCGAGTTCTTTCAGTCTTGAAACCGGCAAGCCAAACACGCTGCCAGCAACTCAACCAGTTCCTGTATATGTTGCCACTGTTGATAACGGCGATGTTTTTATCGAATTGAAATGAGAGCACAACAATGACCACGCTTGAAATCAAAAACCTCGCTGTCGCAGTTGGTGGCACACAAATTTTAAGTGATGTTTCGCTGACAATAAACTCAGGCGAGGTGCACGCTGTGATGGGCCCAAACGGCGCGGGCAAGTCAACGCTTTCGGCCGCGCTAATGGGCAAACCCGGTTATGTGGTTACCGGCGGCTCGGTAACTCTCGACGGTGTTGACATGCTGGCTCTACCAACTTGGCAACGTGCCACTGCGGGCTTGCATCTGATCATGCAGTACCCAACCGAAATACCTGGCGTGATGTTGCAAGATGCAATGTCGGCCGCACTCAACGCACGCGGTCGCGATGCAGGTCAATTGCATTCGTTGATTGCAACAGAAGCTAAGCGGATCAGTTTTGACACCGAACTTGTTGACCGCGCGGTGAATGTCGACTTTTCAGGTGGCGAAAAAAAGCGCAACGAAACCGTGCAACTCGCAGTGCTGCAACCAAAAATTGCAATTCTCGACGAACTTGACTCAGGTCTTGATATTGACGCGTTGCGTGATTGCGCACAACGAGTTGAAGACGCAACAAGCGAAACAAATCTTGGCGTTTTAGTGATCACCCACTACAGCAGACTGTTTGAGCAACTCAAGCCTGACTTTGTGCACATCTTGACCAACGGTCGCATCGTAAAAAGTGCCGGACCAGAACTAGCCGACGAACTTGAAGTTACTGGCTACGCCGCCTACTCAAACGTTTAAATAAACGTATAAATAAAAATGGCGGGTAGTCCTTTCGGACCACCCGCCATTCTCTTACTTAACTAAGTTTTACTTGTTCTTTGTAAATCCGACCTTTGTCCAGTCAATTGATGTGAAACCGAATGCGCCAAAGTTGGCAACATTCTTTGGCACACCAACGACGTTATTTCGTTGGAACAATGTGATCGAGTGCACGACTTGGAAAATCTCTTTGTCGCCTTGGTTTGCAAGTTCGCAACGCTTCTTGAGATCAAGAATGTTGTTTGCCTTGGCGAAAATCCCATCGATCGTCGCGTTACCAATATTGCCAAAGTTTTGTGCCGAGCCAACCTTGTAGATATTTGGTGCACTTGAGATTGGGAAGTTTGTTCCACTCCAAGCGAAGATTGCCATCTCAAACTTTGAAACGAGCACGTACTTGCCGAAGTAGTCAGCGGATGGAATCAAAGTCGGTACCAATTCGATACCTGCTTCTTTTGCCATTGCTGATGCAAGAAGCACTGTGTCACGTCGGTTGTCGTTACCACTTGGGTAGATCAACTTGACCGAAAGACGAGTGCCGCCCTTGGCTCGAATGCCATCGGCACCCTTTGCCCAGCCTGCACCATCAAGCAATTTGGCAGCAGCAACAAGATCACGCTTGCCGAGGTTGCCGGTGTTGTCTTGGTTGCACGCAGTTCCGTCAAGGAAAATGTGGTTATTGTTTGGCTTTACTTTCGGATCAACAATGCCTTGGATTGCTGTAGCAATCTGTTGACGGTCAATCGAAAGCATGATCGCCTGACGAACTGCAACATCTGAAGTCACTGCATTTACTGGACCAAAAGTGAAGTGTTCGTGTGTTGGTGCTTTCGCAACACGCACATCAATCTTTGAGTTATCACGAGCGCGCTTGAGAGCGTTGGTGTCGTTACCGACGTCCATGTAGTCGATTTCGCCGTTAAGCAAAGCATCGATCTGAGCAGCCTGTGGTAATGCCTTGAAGATAATCGTGTCAAGCACTGGCTTGTCACCCCACCATTTTTTGTTGGGCGCAAGCGTAGTTGTCTTTGTGACTTTGTCAAGAGCAACAAACTTGAATGGTCCAGCAGTTACCAATGGTGCTGCTTTCCACGAAGTGTTAAACGCGTCAGGTGTTGCAGTCAACGATGCTGGCTTCAACGAACCGAAGAGTGGTTGCCAGTCTGGGTAGGTCTCAGTAAAGGTGACGACGATTTCATTCGCAGTCTTACCCTTCTTAACCGATTCAATCTTTTCGTACCCAACAGTTGATGTGATGTTGAAGCCTTGACCAGTTTTCTTTTGAGCATTCCACATGCCTACGAAGTCTGCGAGACCTATCGTCTTGCCATCACTCCACTTAGCCTTCGGGTTAAGCAGGTAAGTAACGGTCTGTTTGCCGTCGACTCGAGTTGCCTTGATGTCCAATGCGTAGTTCGGATCAATTTGAAGCTGAGCGTTCTTATCAAAATAGATAAAACGCGGAAGCATTGCATCCATCACCTGGCTGCAGTTGAGAAGGTTTCCTTCAATTGCGCTGGTGTTGAAGTTCGGGCAGATATCTACTTGCACGAAGCGAAATACTCCGCCTTGTTTGAGATTGGCAACCGGCACTTCATTAATTTGACGCGAGCCGCCATCTTTGGCGGCACCGGCTTGAGTTGTTATACCAAACGGTGCGACAACTGCGCCTATCAAAGCCAGAGCGATAACACGCTTGACTAGTTTGCTTTTCATTTGTTTCCCCTCATAGTTGTTTTCCGTGGCTATTGCCTCGGATTAATTAGGTATAAAACTAACAATGAAAAAGCCGATTTGTTCACTCTTAATTAATTTAAGGTTCATCCGAAATGAGGCACTGCTAGCCTTCAGTTTTTAATATTTACGCTTGAATATTGGGGTTCGCCGGTTTCATAATGCTCGGGTTCATCACTAAACGTTTCATAAATTTTGTATTGATGGTGCTAATTGCGTCATCAATGGGATATTTTTTGGCGTCGGTTGCACTCAACCCTCGCGGTAACTATGAGGCTGCAAATCCGCCAATTCCGAAAGAATCAATTGACGCAGTGTTGAATCGGGCCAATGTCAACGACGAGGTTCCATTTACGACTCGATACGTCAAGTGGGCTGGCAATGTTTTGCAGGGCGACTTCGGTGAAGACCTAGATCAGAACCGCGTCAATGAAGAATTCGCGCGCCGAGTCTGGGTGAGTCTGCGATTACTGATGCTCGGCACTTTGCTTGGCGCAACAATCGGCGTGATCGTTGGGGTGGTCAGCGCTGTTCGGCAGTATCAAGTTTTTGATCGCAGTACAAGTTTGTTTGCTTATTTTATTTTGTCTACACCGGTTTTCTTGTTGGCGATTTTGCTTAAGTTTGTTGGCATTAAATTTAACGATGCAATCGGCTCAACTTTTTTCTTCACACAAGGTGAATACACACCTGAATATGTCGGGTCGGCGATGGGCCGATTCGGTGATCGACTTCAACATTTGATTTTGCCGACACTTTCAATTGCGCTCGGCAGCATTTCTTTTTACTCGCGTTATCAGCGCAACACGATGCTCGATGTTTTAAGTAGCGATCACTTGCGCACGGCTCGCGCTAAAGGTCTTACTAAACGTCAAGCACTGTTCAAGCATGGTTTGCGAGTTGCGATCTCCCCGATGGCAACTTTTTTTGCCTACGGTTTTGGTCTGCTGATTGCCGGTGCCGCATTTACAGAAACTATTTATGGTTGGTATGGCATGGGACAGTGGTTTCTCTCGTCAGTCAGTAAAAATGACATTAACTCAGTTAGTGCATTCGTAACGTTTACTGCTGTGCTCGTTTTGTTTTCTGGTTTTTTGGCCGATGTGATTTTGGCAATTCTTGACCCACGAGTTAGGTCGCGCGCGTGACAACCGAGCAAGTTTCAGTAGATGCGGCAATCCACCGCATCTCACGCGGCCAGTTAATTCGTCGACGTTTCTTACGTAATAAAACCGCAGTATTCGGTCTCTGGGTAATTGTGTTCATGTTTCTTTTTGCCTTCGGTGGGCCGTTTATGTCTCAGTGGAGCTACACCGATAATGATTTCTCAAGTCTGCTCAAAGGTCCTTCACTGTCACACTGGTTCGGTACAACCCAAGTTGGAGTTGACGTGTTCGCGCAAACAACTCGTGGTTTGCAAAAATCACTAATCATCGGTCTGTTGGTCGCTGTTTTCTCGACCGGTTTATCAGCACTCGTTGGCGCAGTAGCCGGTTATCTCGGGGGGCGCACCGACAGATTCGTCATGTGGTTTGTTGATTTGTTTCTGGTTTTGCCGTCGTTTTTGGTACTTGTAATTCTCTCGCGTTTTTATCAGGGCAAAACTTGGTTGTTGCTAGTAGTCGGTCTGACAATTTTTGATTGGATGATCACCGCGCGCGTAATCCGGGGT